>NZ_LWGH01001044.1:0-81523 GCF_001635395.1 Sulfitobacter sp. HI0129
TCAGCCCGGGGCGGCGGGTGGTGGCGGAGCGCGTCCCCGGCCACCGGACGGAGGGGGCTTCGGCGTGGTTCGATACCGTCGAACTGGTTTCGATCCCAAGTGCCGCGGTGCGGCTGCAGGCCTTCGACGAACATCTCGTGGATGCGCTCGATCTGGCCGAGGGGGACGCATGCGAACCCAGTCGCGAACATGCGGTTCTGCCCACCGACGAGGGCTGTCGCCAGATCGTCAGCCGCGAACTGGCGCTGGGCGCACGGCAAGGCGCAGAGCTGCCCTTCGATGACCTGCGCGCCCCCCGCCGGTGGTGGTTCGCCTGACGGGGGTTGCAGACGGGGCGGATCGGGCGTATATCCCCTTCAACAGCGGCGCGATCGGGTCCAAACCAATCGCTCCACCGATCTTGATAACGGGCCGCGCGCCCGTTTTTTTGTGCCCGCAGTAACGTGGAAACCTGATGTCGAACGACCTGATTGCCAAAGCAGCCATGGACCGACGCCTGGCCGAGATCATCACCCCGGTGATCGAGGATCTGGGCTTTGAGCTCGTGCGCGTCCGGCTGATGAGCGGCAAGTCGATCACGCTTCAGGTGATGGCCGACCGGCCCGAGGGCGGCATCGAGGTCGATGAGTTGGCGTTGATCAGCCAGTCCATCAGCGCGGTTCTCGATGTGGAGGATCCGATCCTCGATGAATACACGCTGGAGGTTTCCAGCCCCGGTATCGACCGGCCCCTGACCCGGCTCAAGGATTTCGAAGCGTTCGAAGGCTACGAGGCCAAGCTGGAAACGGTGGACCTGATCGATGGCCGCCGCCGCTTCAAGGGCGAGCTGGCGGGCACGGAAGGCGACGAGGTGCTGATCAACGTGGAAGAAGGCACCATCGGGCTGAAGTTCGATTGGCTGTCGGATGCCAAGCTGGTGCTGACTGACGAGCTGATCAAGGAAATGCTGCGCCAGCGCAAAGCGTCCGGTGCGATTGACGAAACCAAGTTTGACGACATTGAGACTGAACAGTCTGCCGAGGGAGACGACTGATGGCCATTACATCCGCCAACCAGCTTGAACTGCTGCAAACCGCCGAGGCGGTCGCCCGTGAAAAGATGATCGACCCCGGTCTGGTGGTCGAGGCGATGGAAGAATCGCTCGCCCGGGCGGCGAAGTCCCGCTACGGCGCCGAGATGGACATTCGCGTTTCCATCGACCGCAAGACGGGCCGCGCGACCTTTACCCGTGTCCGCACCGTGGTGGAGGACGAGGAGCTGGAGAACTACCAGTCCGAGTTCACCGTCGAGCAGGCGAAGCAGTACATGGATGATCCCAAGGTGGGTGACACCTATGTGGAGGAAGTGCCCCCCGTGGAAATGGGCCGCATCGCGGCGCAATCCGCAAAGCAGGTGATTCTGCAGAAGGTCCGCGAAGCCGAGCGTGACCGCCAGTTCGAAGAGTTCAAGGATCGTGCGGGCACCATCATCAACGGGCTCGTCAAGCGCGAGGAATACGGCAACATCATCGTCGACGTGGGTGCCGGTGAAGCGATCCTGCGCCGGAACGAAAAGATCGGCCGCGAAAGCTATCGCCCGAACGACCGTATCCGCGTCTATATCAAGGATGTGCGCCGCGAGCAGCGCGGCCCGCAGATCTTCCTCAGCCGCACCGCGCCCGAATTCATGGCGGAACTGTTCAAGATGGAAGTGCCGGAAATCTACGACGGCATCATCGAGATCAAGGCAGTGGCCCGCGACCCCGGTTCGCGCGCCAAGATCGCCGTGATCAGCTATGACAATTCCATTGATCCCGTCGGCGCCTGTGTGGGTATGCGCGGCAGCCGCGTTCAGGCAGTGGTGAACGAGCTTCAGGGTGAAAAGATCGACATCATCCCGTGGAACGAAGACCAGCCGACATTCCTCGTGAACGCGCTTCAGCCTGCCGAGGTATCCAAGGTGGTTCTGGACGAGGAAGCCGGGAAGATCGAAGTGGTGGTGCCCGAAGAGCAGCTTTCGCTCGCCATCGGTCGCCGGGGCCAGAACGTGCGGCTGGCAAGCCAGCTTACCGGTCTTGATATCGATATCATGACCGAAGAACAGGAAAGCCAGCGTCGTCAGGCGGAATTCGAACTGCGCACCAAGCTGTTCATGGACAACCTCGATCTGGACGAATTCTTTGCCCAGCTTCTGGTTTCCGAAGGGTTCACCAATCTGGAAGAAGTCGCCTATGTCGAGGTCGACGAACTGCTGGTGATCGATGGTGTGGACGAGGACACGGCGAACGAACTGCAGGCGCGTGCCCGCGATGTGCTGGAAGCGCAGAACAAGGCCGCACTGGAATCCGCCCGGGCGCTGGGTGCCGAAGATAGCCTCATTGAATTCGAAGGGCTGACGCCCCAGATGATAGAGGCGCTCGCCAAGGACGACGTGAAAACGCTCGAAGATTTCGCGACCTGCGCCGACTGGGAACTGGCCGGTGGCTGGACGACGGTCGACGGTGAGCGCGTGAAGGACGACGGCACGCTGGAAACCTTCGGCATCAGCCTTGAGGAAGCGCAGGATATGATCATGACCGCGCGGGTGATGCTGGGTTGGGTCGATCCCGCCGACCTCGAAACCGAAGAGGGCGAGGAAGAAGGCGAAGACGAAACCGAGGAGGCCGGGGCCTGATCGCAGGCCTCGGGGGCTCTGAATGGGACGCGGTGGCGCCTCGCATGACCGGACGGACGGTCCCGAACGCAAGTGCATTGCCACGGGAGAGGTGCAGCCGAAATACGGGCTGATCCGCTTCGTGGTCGGTCCCGAAGGTCAGGTGGTGCCGGATATCATGGGCAAGCTGCCCGGGCGCGGCATCTACGTGGCGGCGGACCGCAAGGCACTGGAACTGGCGGTGCGGAAGAACCTGTTCTCCCGCTCCGCAAAACAACAGGTCAGGCTGCCGGAGGATCTGGTGGCCGAGATCGAGACCCAACTGGCGCGCCGCGTGGTCGATCTGATCTCGCTGCAGCGCAAGGCGGGCAAGGCGGTCGCCGGTTACGAGAAGGTAAAGAACTGGCTGCAGACCGAAGAAGCCGAAGTGCTGATCCAGGCGGTGGACGGATCGGGGCGCGGAAAATCGAAGTTGAGCACACCGCATTTCGGTCACTACATCGGGTGGTTGACCGCAGATGAATTGGGTTTGGCATTCGGTCGTCAAACTGTGATACATGGGGCGCTCGCCTCTGGTGGACTCACGCAGCGTGTTGTAGAGGAAGCCCAAAGACTTAAAGGCGTGCGCGTAAACGAGGCTGGCAAGGGCCAGCCGAAAGGATAGACGAGCTTCATGAGCGATACTGACGGCAAGAAAACATTGGGTCTGCGCGGCGGTGGCGCGCGTCCGGGCAACGTAAAGCAAAGCTTTAGCCACGGACGGACCAAGAACGTCGTGGTCGAAACCAAGCGCAAGCGTGTCGTGGTGCCGAAGCCGGGCGCCGCCAAACCCGCTGCGGGCGGCAAGTCGCTGGGTGATCCATCAAAGCGTCCGGCAGGCATTACCGATGCCGAAATGGAACGCCGCCTGAAGGCCGTGCAGGCCGCCAAGGCGCGGGAGGCGGAAGAAGCCGCCGAGCGCGAAGCCGAGGAAAAGGCCCGCGCCGAGGAGCGTGAGCGTCGCCGGGCCGAACAGGAAGCCAAGGAAGCCGAAGAGCGCGAGCGCGAAGAAAGCCTCAAGGCCAAGGCCGAGGAAGACGAGCGCCGCAAGCGTGAAGCCGAAGCCGCCGCACAGGCTGCATCCGCCCCGCCGGCGGAACCCGTCGTATCGCGCGGACCCAGCCCGAAATCCTCTTCCGGTGCGCCGGCGCGCAAGACGGAGCGGGATCGGGAAGACACCAACAAGAAGAACCGCGGTGGCGACAACCGCCGTTCCGGCAAGCTGACGCTGAACCAAGCGCTGTCCGGCGGCGAAGGCGGCCGCCAGCGTTCCATGGCGCAGATGAAGCGCAAGCAGGAGCGCGCGCGCCAGAAGGCGATGGGCGGCAGTGTCGAGCGCGAAAAGGTCGTGCGTGACGTTCAGCTTCCCCCGGCGATCGTGGTTTCCGAACTGGCGAACCGCATGGCCGAACGGGTGGGTGAAGTGGTCAAGGCGCTGATGAACAACGGCATGATGGTGACGCAGAACGAAACCATCGACGCCGATACAGCCGAACTCATCATCGAGGAATTCGGCCACAAGGTCGTGCGCGTTTCCGACGCCGACGTCGAAGACGTCATCAAGGAAGTCGAGGACGATCCCAAAGAGCTGCGCGACCGCCCGCCCGTCATTACCATCATGGGCCACGTGGACCACGGCAAGACCTCGCTGCTGGACGCGATCCGGAATGCCAAGGTTGTCGCGGGCGAAGCCGGCGGCATCACGCAGCATATCGGTGCCTATCAGGTAACGACCGATGGCGGCACCACGCTGTCGTTCCTCGATACGCCGGGCCACGCTGCCTTTACCTCCATGCGGTCACGCGGGGCACAGGTGACGGATATTGTGGTTCTGGTGGTTGCGGCGGATGACGCCGTGATGCCCCAGACGATCGAGGCCATCAACCACGCCAAGGCGGCCAAAGTGCCGATGATCGTGGCGATCAACAAGATCGACAAGCCCGCGGCCAATCCTGACAAGGTGCGCACCGACCTGCTGCAACACGAAGTCATCGTGGAAAAGCTCTCTGGCGACGTACAGGATGTGGAGGTTTCGGCCACCACCGGTCAAGGGCTCGACAACCTGCTGGAAGCCATCGCGCTTCAGGCCGAGATTCTGGAACTGAAGGCGAACCCGAACCGCGCCGCCGTCGGCGCCGTGATCGAAGCGCAGCTTGACGTGGGCCGCGGCCCGGTCGCGACCGTTCTCATCCAGAACGGCACATTGCGGCAGGGCGATATCTTCGTCGTGGGTGAGCAATACGGTAAGGTCCGTGCGCTGATCAACGATCAGGGTGAGCGCGTGAAAGAAGCTGGTCCGTCGGTTCCGGTGGAGGTTCTGGGCCTCAACGGTACGCCCGAAGCCGGTGACGTTCTGAACGTGACCGACACCGAAGCGCAGGCGCGTGAAATCGCCGAATACCGGGCCAATGCCGCGAAGGACAAGCGCGCCGCTGCCGGTGCAGCCACCACGCTGGAACAGCTGATGGCGAACGCCAAGGCGGACGAAAACGTCAGCGAATTGCCCATTCTGGTCAAGGCCGATGTGCAGGGCTCTGCCGAAGCGATCGTTCAGGCGATGGAAAAGATCGGCAACGACGAGGTGCGCGTGCGCGTGCTGCATTCAGGCGTCGGCGCGATTACCGAAACCGATGTCGGCCTTGCGGAAGCGTCCAATGCGCCGATCATGGGTTTCAACGTCCGTGCGAACGCATCTGCCCGCAATACCGCGAACCAGAAGGGCGTGGAAATCCGCTATTATTCGGTCATCTACGATCTCGTGGATGATGTGAAAGCGGCGGCCTCGGGCCTGCTGTCGGCGGAGATCAAGGAAAACTTCATCGGTTACGCGACCATCAAGGAAGTCTTCAAGGTCACGGGCGTGGGCAAGGTTGCCGGTTGCCTCGTTACCGAAGGTGTCGCACGCCGCAGCGCGGGTGTCCGTCTGCTGCGCGACAACGTGGTGATCCACGAAGGCACGCTGAAGACCCTGAAGCGCTTCAAGGACGAAGTACCCGAAGTCCAGTCCGGTCAGGAATGCGGCATGGCCTTCGAGAACTACGACGATATCCGCCCCGACGACGTGATCGAAATTTTCGAGCGTGAGGAAGTGACCCGCACCCTTAAATAATCAGTCCGTCGCTGGCTGCACTGTCTGAGAGACCCGGTCGAAGTGCCGGGTCTCTGTCGTTTCAAAGGTCCTGGTTTCATCGGCATAGGCGATGCGCGAGATCTCGAAGTAGTCGGGACTGATGTCGATCAGGTTGAAGTCATTCGGCTCCCCCCGCAGGCGAGAGGACAGGCTGGTCCCGGCATGAAGCTGAACCGCCGCACCCCCTTCTTCGCCGCGGGCGAATTCCCCCACGTGCCAAGTATGAAGATGGCCTGACAGCACCAGATCGGCCCCACAGGCCAGCAGCTTGTTCAGCGCGCGATCCGCCCCCGGGATCGGTCGCTTCTTCGTCTCCTGCGGATGATTGAGCGGGTGGTGGGCCACAAGTATGCGGGCCTTGTGGTCATCCACACCTTCCAGCGCCCGGCAGGCCTTGCGGATTCGCCTGTCGCTCATCCTGCCTGTTTGCCAGCTGAGCGGGTCGACGGTGTTAACCCCGATCACGGTATAATCTTCGCCTTCGTGGATCGGGGTGAGATCCCGTGCGATGAATTTCTTGAAATAGCGCCATGGCAGGAAGAAGCGGGTCAGCGGGCGGTGGATCGGTACGTCATGGTTCCCCGGCACGCAGAGAACGGGTGCCTCCACGCGATCGATGAACCGCCGGGCAGAGGCAAATTCGGTCGCCCGGGCGCGCTGGGTCAGGTCCCCCGAGATCGCGACCATATCGGCAGAGAGACGGTTTACCGCATCCAACAGCGGTTCGAGGAGATCGGGCCTGTCCTTTCCGAAATGCAGGTCGGACAGGTGAACGATACGGCTCATCTTGTTTGCTCCTTTCGCCCAGACGGCACCAGCACGTCGAGCTTGTCTTGCGATAACGTCAGGCGGAAGGGGCCGCGCATCTTGTCCAGCTCTCCGTCCCGCGCCACGTGCCGGCGCTTGCGCGCCATTTCGATCCTGATGTCCTTGCCGCAGTGGAGTTCATAATCCACCTTTTTACGGGCCATTCCCACGGCAAGGGCGAGTGCCAGCTTCAACATGCCCCAGCGATCGGTGTCCGGGGCGACGAGTAGCACCATTTCGCCTGCAGCGATGCAATCGGCGCCGCCCAGTGCCATCTGCTCAAGCTGGAAGGCGTTGTTGACGGCGAAGATCAGCGGTGTGCGGTAGCGATGTTTCGTGCCGTCCACCGTCACGGTCAGCCGCATGGGGGCCCGCAGGGTGGCGAGCGCCTTGATCACCGACCAATAGGCGGCGACACGGCTTCGCCCCCAACGATGATAGATGCCTTCCCGGGTTTGCAGGATTGCGGGATAGGCGCCCAGGCTGGCATTGTTGAGGAATACGCGGTCGTTGATCCGCGCGACCTTGGTCAGTTCGGTTTCCCCGGACAGGATAACCTGAACGGCGGCGTCGATGTCTTCGGGTATGTCGAGCGACCGGGCGAAATAGTTGAAGGTGCCGGAGGGGATGATCCCCATCTTGCGCCCCGTCCCGACGACCAGTTCGGATACACCGCAAACCGTCCCGTCACCGCCCGCGACGACGATGGTGGCATCTTCGGTCTGCAGGGCTTTGCGCGTCACTTCTGCGAGGCTGTTTTCCTTGCCGAATTCCAACACCTCCAGCGTGGCGCCGTGTTGGGCAAACAACCGACGGATACGATCCACCCGGCTCTCCGCATCCTGCTTGCCGGAGCGGCGATTGATGATCAGGATATAGGTGTCCGCTTGCATCGAATGTTCTGCCCCATGCTTCGATCCTCAACGCTGCAGACGCAGAATGGTTCAGGAACGATAGGGCGGAAAGGGAAGACCGTGCGGCCCGTGAAACCGTCAGAGCCAGTCGCGCAGGATGGGGATAAGCGGCAGGTCGGCGGGGGGCATCGGGTAGGATCTAAGGTCCAGCGGCCGCACCCATTTCAGCGCCTGCCCTTCAAGGCCGCGCGGAATGCCTTCCCATTTTCGGCAGGCAAAAAGCGGCATGAGCAGATGAAAGCTTTCGTAGCTGTGGCTCGCAAAGGTCAACGGGGCAAGACAGGACGCCCAGGTACCGATGCCCAGCTCTTCCTGCAATTCACGGATCAGCGCCGCTTCGGGCGTTTCGCCGGGTTCGATCTTTCCACCCGGGAATTCCCAAAGGCCCGCCATGGACTTGCCTTCGGGCCTTTGGGTCAGCAATACGCGGCCGTCAGGATCGATGAGCGCGACGGCCGCGACCGTGACAGTTTTCACGAGCGGTAATCGGCGTTGATGTCGATATAGCCGTGCGTGAGATCGCAGGTCCAGACGGTGGCCGTCCCATCGCCTAGGCCGAGGTCTACGCCGATGTTGATCTCTTCGCCCTTCATATGCCTGGCCGCCGCCTCTTCGGAATAGTCGGGGCTGCGCCAGCCTTCCTTTGCGACTTCGACATCACCGAACCGGATCGCGATGCGATCCCGGTCGGCGGCTGCGCCCGATTTGCCGATGGCCATGACAACCCGCCCCCAGTTGGGATCCTGACCGGCGATTGCTGTCTTGATCAGTGGCGAATTGGCGATGGACAGGGCATGGACCTTTGCATCGGAATCGCTGGCTGCGCCGGATACGGTGATCTCGACGAACTTGGTCGCACCCTCGCCGTCGCGCACCACCTGATGCGCCAGATCCCGCATGATCCGGTGAACCGCCTGATCGAAGGCGTCGCTTTCGCTCACATCGACGCCCGAGGCGCCCGTGGCGGCCATCAGCAGCGTGTCCGAGGTGGAGGTGTCGCTGTCGACCGTGATGCAGTTGAAGGTCCGTTCCGTATGTTCCGAAACGATGTGCTGCAGATCGGCCAGGCCGATTTTCGCATCCGTGAAGATATAGACCAGCATCGTCGCCATATCGGGCGCGATCATGCCCGAACCCTTGGCGATACCGGCGATGCGCACTTCCTTGCCGTCGACCTCGATGGTTTCCCGGGCACCCTTGGGGAAGGTATCGGTGGTCATGATGGCCTTCGCGGCTTCGGCGATGCCGCCCGCGTCCTGATCCGCCTTGAGGCTATCGAGAGCGGCGATGACCCTGTCGTGGGGCAGCGGTTCACCGATCACCCCGGTCGAAGAGGTAAAGACCCGCGCCTGCGGGATGCCACAGGTTTCCGCGACGGCGGCGGTGATCGCCTCCACCGAGGTGACACCGCTGCGGCCCGTGAAGGCATTGGCATTGCCCGAATTCACGAGGATGGCGGCACCTTCATCAGAGGTGCCGCCGATCTTGGCCTGACAATCCAGTACCGGGGCGGCCCGCGTGGCGGAGCGGGTGAAAGCCCCCGCCACCACACTTCCGGGGGCGAGCAGGGCCAGCATCACGTCGGTACGGTCCTTGTAGCGCACGCCTGCAGCGGCGGTCGCAAAGGTCACCCCTTCGATGACGGGAAGATCGGGAAAGCTGGCCGGGGCCAGCGGCGATACGGCCAGCTTCTTTCCCATGGATTACTCCAGCAATTCGGTCTGCTTCAGGACCGCGGGATCGATGCTTTCGACATCCTTGCGGTCGACATCCGCAGCCTCTGCCAGACGCTCGATCTCGGCCTGAAGGGTCTCTTGGCGCAACTGGTTTTCGATATCGGTGCGCACGTCCTCCAGCGCGGGGGCCTCGGCGGTGCGGGTTTCGTTCAGCTTGATCACATGCCAGCCGAACTGGGTTTGGACCGGCTCGGAAACCTCGCCGGGTTCAAGCTCCACCACCGCTGCTTCGAAGGCAGGAACCATCGCGCCCTTGCCGAACCAGCCCAGCGAGCCGCCACCGGGGCCGGATGGGCCGGTCGACTTTTCCTTTGCGGTCTCGACGAAATCGGCACCGCCCTTGACGGTTTCCATGATCTCGCGCGCCTCTTCCTCGGTTTCCACGAGGATATGGGAGGCGTTGAATTCCTGCTCAGGCTCGGCGCTTCCGAACTGTTCGTCATAGGCGGCCTGAACATCGGCCTCGGGCAGGGGATCGGCCATCATCTTTTCGATCACTTCGCCTGCGGTGAGCGAACGCTTCTCGTTCTCCAGCGACAGTGTGACGCGGGCGGGCAGGTCGCCCTCAAACGTATCGGCCAGCGCGGCCTGCTGAATGAGCTGGTCGAGGATGCCGGTAAACAGCACGTCGTCCGGCAGTTCCTGATACTGCGGAGGCAGCGCGGCACGGGCCACGATCATGTGGCCCACGGTGATGTCCGTTCCGTTAACGGTGGCGACGACGGTATCGGCCTTTGGGCCTGCGTCATCCTGCGCGGCGAGCGGCAGTGCGAGTACGGTAGCGACAGCAGCTGTCGCCAGAAGTTTGAAAGGTTTGTGCATGAAGAGTCCTATCGGTTCGATCGTTACGGGCTGCAACGTTGACAGTGTTTATCGCGCCCCTTACATCGCCCTATGGGCGCGGCCCGGGGGGCGGTTCCCCTTCTACTTAGGGACCGAAACGCCGCTGGGCAAGCGGATCACCGCAAGACATCAGAAGTTCGTCTGGAGAGTACATGCTGGGTATCGGAACAATCGCCAAAAAGGTCTTCGGGACGCCGAATGATCGCAAAATCAAGGCGACGCGCCCGCTGGTCGAACGGATCAACGCGCTGGAACCTGAGTTCGAGAAGCTCAGCGACGATCAGATCAAGGAAAAGACGCAGGAATTCGCCCGCCGCGCCGAAGAGGGCGAAAGCCTTGATGATCTGCTGCCCGAAGCCTTCGCCAACTGCCGCGAAGCCGCCCGGCGTACGCTGGGCCTGCGGGCGTTCGACACACAGCTCATGGGCGGGATTTTCCTGCATCAGGGCAATATCGCCGAGCAGAAGACCGGCGAAGGCAAGACGCTGACCGCGACATTCGCCGCCTATCTCAACGCGCTTACCGGCAAGGGCGTGCATATTGTTACGGTGAACGAATACCTCGCAAAGCGCGATGCCGAATGGATGGGCAAGGTTTTCGGTGCGCTGGGGCTGACCACCGGCGTCGCATGGTCCGGCATGTCCGAAGACGACAAGCGCGCGGCCTATGCCTCCGATATCACCTATGCGACGAACAATGAGCTTGGCTTCGATTACCTGCGGGACAACATGAAGCCCGAGCTGAGCCAGATTTTCCAGAAGCATCACAATTTCGCCATCGTGGACGAGGTCGACAGCATCCTGATTGACGAAGCGCGGACACCGCTGATCATTTCCGGCCCCTCGCAGGACCGGTCAGAGATGTACAGCATCATCGACAAGCTGATTCCGTCGCTCCAGCCCGAGCACTACGAGCTGGACGAAAAGACCCGCAACGTGACCTTTACCGACGAGGGTAACGAGTTTCTGGAAGAGAAGCTGCGGGCCCACGAGCTGATCGAGGAAGGCCAGAGCCTGTACGATCCCGAAAGCACCACGATCGTTCATCACGTCAATCAGGGTCTGCGGGCCCACAAGCTGTTCCAGCGGGACAAGGACTACATCGTCCGCGACGGCGAAGTCATGCTGATCGATGAATTCACCGGCCGCATGATGCAGGGCCGCCGCCTGTCCGACGGATTGCATCAGGCGATCGAGGCCAAGGAAGGCGTCAAGATCCAGCCCGAGAACGTGACCCTCGCCAGTGTGACGTTCCAGAACTACTTCCGCCTTTACGACAAGCTCGCCGGGATGACCGGGACGGCCCTGACCGAAGCGGACGAGTTCATGGAAATCTACGGGCTCGGCGTTGTCGAAGTGCCGACCAACGTGCCCGTGGCGCGCGAGGACGAAGACGATCAGGTCTACCGCACCGCGCGCGAGAAATACGAGGCGATGATCGAAAAGGTGAAGGAGGCCAATGAAAAGGGTCAACCCGCGCTGGTGGGAACGACCTCTATCGAGAAATCCGAGATGCTGAGCAATCTGCTGAAGGAGGCGGGGATTCCGCACAATGTCCTGAACGCGCGCCAGCACGAACAGGAAGCCCAGATCGTGGCCGATGCCGGCAAGCTGGGGGCGGTCACCATCGCCACCAACATGGCCGGTCGGGGCACCGACATCCAGCTTGGCGGCAACGTCGAGATGAAGGTGCTGGAAGCGCTTGCCGCCGATCCTGAGGCGGACCCCGTCGAGGTGCGTAACCGGATCGAGGCGGAACATGCGGACGAAAAACAGAAGGTGATCGAGGCGGGCGGCCTCTATGTGCTGGCCTCCGAACGGCATGAAAGCCGTCGGATCGATAACCAGCTGCGCGGTCGGTCGGGTCGTCAGGGGGACCCGGGGCGGTCGTCCTTCTTCCTGTCGCTCGAAGACGACCTGATGCGCATCTTCGGCTCTGAACGGCTGGAAAAGGTGCTGACGACCCTTGGCCTGAAAGAGGGTGAGGCGATCGTTCACCCTTGGGTCAACAAGTCGCTGGAGCGGGCGCAGGCCAAGGTCGAAGGCCGTAACTTCGACATCCGCAAGCAACTGCTGAAGTTCGACGACGTGATGAACGAACAGCGCAAGGTCATCTTCGGCCAGCGTCGTGACATCATGGAAGCCGCCGATCTGAACGAGATCGTCACCGATATGCGGGAGCAGGTCATCGACGACCTGATCGACACCTACATGCCGCCCCGGACCTATGCCGACCAGTGGGACGGCGAAGGGTTCCAGCAGGCCGTGGTCGAGAAACTGAACATCAACCTGCCCGTGGCCGAATGGTGCGACGAGGACGGTGTCGATGACGAGGTCATCCGCGAGCGCCTGACAGAGGCAACATCGCGGATGATGTCCGAAAAGGCGGAAGCCTTCGGCGCGGAAAACATGCGCAACATCGAAAAGCAAATTCTGCTTCAGGCCATCGACAGCAAGTGGCGCGAACACCTGCTGACGCTGGAGCATCTGCGGTCTGTCGTGGGCTTCCGCGGCTACGCCCAGCGGGATCCGCTGAACGAATACAAGAACGAATCCTTCCAGCTCTTCGAGACCATGCTGGACAGTCTTCGCGAAGAAGTAACGCAGAAGCTGTGCCGTGTGCGCCCCATGTCCGCCGACGAACAGCGCGAGATGATGGAAGAGATGGCCGCCCGGCAAGCCGCGGTTCAGGCCGCCGCGAAGGCGGCGGGCCAGCCCGAAGATTCTGCGGGGGCGACCGATGGTTCCGCCCGCGAAGGCTTTGACGAGAACGATCCCACGACTTGGGGAAACCCCGGGCGGAACGATGAATGCCCATGCGGATCGGGGAAGAAATTCAAGCATTGCCACGGCAAGGTCGCCTGACACAGGGCGCCTTTCTGTCGCCCGACGCCGGGCGCCTTTCTTTCGTCAAAGACTCCTCATACGGCGGCCATCATCGTCGGCGATAACCTATCGTTAACACTTTTGTTGATAGGGAATTCGCCCCATGCCAAATCAAAAGGAAATTCTGACCACCGTCGGTGCCTTGGTCGTTGCGGCCGGTATCGGCTTTGCGATGCAAAGCTCTGCCACGGCTGATCGGTTCTATGGCCCCGGAGAGCAGGCGCAGATACCCTCCTCCGCCGGGTTCGCCAATTCCAGCGATGCCCTGCTGGAGGTAGAGGGGATCACCCTCACCTCTGCCGAATTCGACGCGATCGTCGCCTCCCCCGCTGCTGAATCGCAGGTCATCCCCGCAGCCGCGCCCCAGGCCCTGCCGGAACCCACGCCGCCCGCAACACTGCCGGGGCTGGACTGCACCGTAACCGCCGATGCGCGGGCGAAGGCAGCCGCGATGGTTCAGCTGAGCATGTCCGCCCCTTGCCTGCCGAACGAACGGCTGACGATCCATCACAACGGAATGATCTTCACCCAGACCACCTCCGCCGAGGGAGAACTTGATATCACGGTCCCGGCGCTCGCCCGGGATGCGGTTTTCATCCTTGCCTTTTCCAGCGGTGATGGCGCCGTCGCACAGGCCACCGTGGAGGATCTGGAAGACTTCAACCGCGTCGTCGTGCAATGGCGCGGGGACATGGGGTTTCAGATCCATGCACGCGAATTCGGCGCGGCCTATGGGAGCGAAGGCCATGTCTGGTCCGGCGCGCCGCGCGATCTGACCGCGGCGATCACCGGGGCAGGCGGCTACATGACGATGAATGGCGACACCCGCGCCGCCGATCCCCTGCTGGCGGAGGTCTATACCTTCCCCAAGATCGGCACCGGGCGTGACGGGCAGGTTGCCCTGAGCGTCGAAGCGGAAGTGGCCCCTGCCAACTGCGGAACCGAGATCGAGGCGCAATCGCTGGAAATCGGCGGTGACGGAAAGATCAAATCGCAGGACCTGACGCTGGCGGTGCCGGGTTGTGATGCGCAGGGCAACTTTCTTGTGTTGAATAATCTGCTACAAAACCTGAAAGTCGCGCAATACTGACGCAACGCCGGGGCACCATGTACCTCTTGAAACGTGCGGCGGCTTTCGCCGCACTTTTTCTGTTCTGTTCCACAGTCATTGCCGCCGCGCAGGATGTCATGCTGACGTCGCGCGACGGCAAGATCGAGGTTGCAGGTACGCTGCTGGGATTCGATGGTGAATTCTACCGGGTGCAGACCGACTTCGGCGAGTTGACCTTCGACGGGAGCGGTGTGCTCTGCACGGGGCCGGGCTGCCCCAATCTCGACAATTATGTCGCCGAGCTGCAAATTTCCGGCTCTGCCACGATGGGGGCGGTCCTGATGCCCGCTTTGTTGGAAGCTTTCGGTCAGCGTGCGGGATTCACCACCACCCGCGAGGATCTCGAAGCCGGGAGCTTCGTCTATCATCTGTACGGCGAACGGGACGGCGAGCTTGCCGCCAACTTTTCCTTTCGCGCGACCAATACGAATGAAGGGTTCGCCGATCTGTTGGCGGATGAAGCCGATGTGGTGATGGCCCTGCGGGAAATTCGCCTGCAGGAGCGTATCAATGCACGCGAGGCCGGTATGGGAGACCTGACCGGGGCCAACCGCAGCCGCGTGCTGGCGCTGGACGCCATCGTGCCGGTGGTGGCACCGTCGAACCCGGTGGATCGGATTTCGGTGCTCGACCTGGCACGGATCTATTCAGGCCGAATTGTCAGCTGGAAGGATCTCGGCGGGCCGGATGCGCCCATAGAGATGCATCTGCCGGATGAAGGGAACGGTCTGGCGCAGGCTATCGTGGATCAGATCATGACCCCGGCAAAGCTGGAACTGGCGGAGGGTATTATCCGCCACCGGTTTCCCGCCGATTTGTCGGACGCCGTGGCAAAGGACAGCTTCGCCATCGGGCTGACCAGTTTCGCCGAACAGCGCAATACCAAGATGCTGGCGCTCGCCGGGACCTGCGACTTCGCGCTCTCGGCGTCCCGCCGGACGATAAAGACCGAAGATTACCCGCTCACCGCGCCCATGTTCCTTTATTTTCCGGCACGGCGCCTGCCGCAGATCGCGCGGGAGTTTCTGGCCTTCACCCGCAGCCCGGCGGCGCAGGTCGTCATCCGCCGTAGCGGGTTCGTGGATCAGGGGCCGGAAGAGATACCGGTGGACGAACAGGGCAACCGCTTTACCAACGCGATCGCGACAGCGGGTTTCGAGACGTCGCTGGACGAGCTGCAGCGCATGGTGACGACATTGGCCCCCATGCAGCGGCTGACGGTCTCCTTCCGGTTCGAAGCCGGGTCGATCAGGCTGGATGCGCAATCCCGCTCCAACATCCAGCAACTGGCCCGCGCGATGGAGCAGGGGCAATACGATGCGCGGCAGATACTTTTCGTCGGGTTCAGCGATGGCGAAGGCCCGGCAGCGGCAAACCGTGACATCGCGCTTCAGCGTGCCCAGGCCGTATCCCGCGCCGTGCTTGCCGCTGCGGTGACGGCAAACCCCGAAAGGATCGACATCGGGGTGGAAGCCTTCGGAGAGGCCCTGCCCATGGCCTGTGACGACAGCGCCTGGGGCCGGCAGGCAAACCGCCGAGTGGAGGTCTGGGTGCGCTGAGCGCTTGTCAGACCAAGCCTTCTGCCCTGAAGCTCAGCTCCTGCGACTTGCCGATGATGAGGTGATCGTGCAACGCGATCCCGAGCACATCGCAGGCGGAGATGATCCGCTTCGTCATCTCGATGTCCATCTGTGACGGTGTCGGGTCCCCCGAAGGATGATTATGCACGAGGATCAGGGCAGAGGCGTTCAGCTCAAGCGCGCGCTTGGCGACCTCCCTCGGGTAGACGGGAACGTGATCGACCGTGCCTTCGCCTTCCTGTTCGTCGGCGATCAAAGTGTTCTTCCGGTCGAGGTAGAGGACGCGAAACTGCTCCGTCTCCCGGTGGGCCATGGCGGTATGGCAGTAATCGAGCAGCGCATCCCAGCTCGAGACGACGGGCCGCCTGATCACCTTTGAGCGCATCAACCGGTGCGACGCCGCTTCGATGATCTTCAACTCCACCACGACCGCTTCGCCCACCCCATGGACGGAGAGGAGCCGTGCCTTGGGAGCGGTGATGACCCGGTTGAAGTCACCGAAGGTTTCCAGAAGCTCCCGCGCCAACGGCTTCACGTCCTTCCGGCCCAATGCGCGGAAGAGGATGAGTTCAAGCAATTCGTAGTCGGGGACGGCATCGGCCCCGCCCGCCATGAAGCGCGCGCGCAGGCGAACCCGGTGGTCCCTGAGGTAGGAGGGCACCTTTGCCGTTTGGTCCTGTGAGTTGCGGCTGGCGCCGACCTCCTCCGGCAGCAGAAAGAGTTGCCCACTTTCACGCAGGCTCTGATCGCCGGGAGGGTGCGTTTTGTCTTCTGGCCGTCGCATCGGGCCAGAGTGACCCTCGAATGGTTGCCAAGTGGTAAACGAAAAAGGCCGGGCGATGCCCGGCCTTGCTACGACAGATATCAGCTTGGTCAGCCTTTCATCGAATCCCAGAAGGATTTCACGCTGCTGAAAAAGGTGGAGCTTTCCGGGTTGTTCTTGTCCGAAAGCTCTTCGAATTTCCGCAGCAGGTCCTTCTGCTCCGACGTCAGGTTCACCGGCGTTTCGACCGCCAGTTCGATGATCATGTCACCGGCCCCGCCGCCCCGCAGCGGGGGCATGCCCTTGCCGCGCAGACGCATCTGGCGACCGGACTGGCTGCCCGCCGGCACCTGCACCCGCCCGCGACCACCGTCGATGGTGGGGACTTCGATGCTGCCGCCCAGGGCAGCCGTGCTCATCGAGACGGGAACGCGGCAGAACAGGTTCGGCCCGTCCCGTTCGAACAGATCGTGTTCGGCGACCTCGATGAAAATATAGAGATCACCCGAAGGCCCGCCGCGCAGTCCTGCTTCGCCTTCACCGGCGAGACGGATGCGTGTGCCTGTTTCCACCCCCGCGGGGATATTGACCGAAAGCTGCCTGTTCTTTTCGACCCGCCCCGCGCCCCGGCAGGTGTTGCAGGGATTCTTGACGATCTGGCCGAGGCCCGAACAGGTGGGGCAGGTGCGTTCGACGGTGAAAAAGCCCTGCTGCGCCCTTACCTTGCCCATGCCGGAACAGGTGGGGCATGTGGTGGGCTCCGCCCCGCCTTCGGCACCCGATCCGTCACATGCCGAACATTGTACCGATGTCGGCACGTTGATCGACTTCTGCAAACCGGAGAAGGCGTCCTCCAGCGAGATCCTGAGGTTGTAGCGCAGGTCCGCACCACGGGCCGCACGCCGACCGCCGGCCTGGCCGCCGCCGCGTTGGCCCATGAAATCGCCGAACAAGTCGTCGAAGACATCGGAGAAGGCGCTGCTGAAATCACCCTGCTGCCCGCCGCCGAAGCCGCCGCCACCGGGGCGTCCACCGCCCATGCCACCTTCGAAGGCGGCATGACCGTAGCGGTCGTATGCGGCTTTCTTGTCGGCGTCTTTCAGAACCTCGTAGGCCTCGTTGGCCTCCTTGAACTGCGCTTCGGCCTTGGGGTTGTCGGTATTGCGGTCGGGGTGCAATTCCTTGGCCTTGGTGCGGTAGCCTTTCTTGATCTCTTCGGCAGAGGCCCCTTTGGCAACGCCAAGCACCTCGTAGTAGTCACGTTTTGCCATGGGTCATAAGCTCCTGCTGTTGATACATGACGGGCCGGCCCGCCTGACGGACCGGCCCTCATCATGCAGTCAAACCGCGATTACGCGCGCTTGTCGTCGTCCAGATCCTCGAACTCGGCATCGACGATATCGTCATCATCGTTGCTGTCGTTCCGCGGCGCATCGGTGGACTGGGCCACGTCCTCGCCTTCGTCCTGGGCCGCCTTGTAGATCGCCTCACCCAGCTTCATCGCCGCTTCGGTGACGTTCTGGATGCCGGATTTGATCTTGTCGGCGTTGTCCGACTCGAGCTCGTCCTTCAGGGCGGCGATGGCCAGTTCGATCGCTTCGACGGTTGTCGGGTCGACCTTGTCGGAGTGCTCTTCCAGCGACTTTTCGGTCGAGTGGATGAGCCCTTCGGCCTGGTTCTTCGCCTCGATCAGTTCGCGGCGGGACTTGTCGGCCTCCGCGTTCTCCTCGGCGTCCTTGACCATCTTTTCGATGTCTTCCTCGGACAGGCCGCCCGACGCCTGGATGGTGATCTTCTGCTCCTTGCCGGTGCCCTTGTCGAGCGCGCCGACCGAAACGATACCGTTGGCATCGATGTCGAAGGTCACCTCGATCTGGGGCATGCCGCGCGGTGCGGGCGGAATGTTCTCCAGGTTGAAGGCACCAAGGATCTTGTTGTCGGCAGCCATTTCACGCTCACCCTGGAAGACCCGGATCGTCACCGCGTTCTGGTTGTCTTCTGCGGTGGAGAAGATCTGGCTCTTCTTGGTCGGGATGGTCGTGTTGCGGTCGATCAGACGGGTGAAGACACCGCCCAGCGTTTCGATACCCAGCGACAGCGGGGTCACGTCGAGCAGTACGACGTCTTTCACGTCACCCTGCAGAACGCCCGCCTGAATGGCGGCACCGAGTGCCACGACCTCATCGGGGTTCACACCCTTGTGCGGCTCCTTGCCGAAGAACTTGGTCACCTCTTCGACGACCTTCGGCATGCGGGTCATACCACCCACGAGCACGACTTCGTCGATGTCGGACGCGGACAGGCCGGCATCCTTCAGGGCGTCCTTGCAGGGCTTCATCGAAGCCTTGATCAGGTCGCCGACGAGGCTTTCCAGCTTGGCGCGGGTCAGCTTCATGACCATGTGCAGCGGCGAGCCGTCCTTGCCCATCGAGATGAAGGGCTGGTTAATCTCGGTCTGCGAAGAAGACGACAGTTCGATCTTCGCTTTTTCCGCAGCTTCCTTCAGACGCTGCAGCGCCATCTTGTCCTTCGTCAGGTCGACGCCGTGCTCTTTCTTGAACTCTTCGGCGAGGTAATTGACGATCCGCATGTCGAAGTCTTCACCACCAAGGAAGGTATCGCCGTTGGTGGATTTCACTTCGAAGAGGCCATCGTCGATTTCGAGGATGGTCACGTCGAACGTACCGCCACCAAGGTCATAGACGGCGATCGTCTGGGTGTTTTCCTTGTCGAGGCCATAGGCAAGCGCCGCGGCTGTCGGTTCGTTGATGATGCGCAGCACTTCCAGACCGGCGATCTTGCCGGCATCTTTCGTGGCCTGACGCTGGGCGTCGTTGAAGTAGGCGGGCACGGTGATGACGGCCTGCGTGACTTCTTCGCCAAGATACTTTTCTGCGGTGTCCTTCATCTTGCCGAGGATGAACGCCGAGATCTGCGAAGGGGAGTATTTCTCACCCTTAGCTTCAACCCATGCGTCACCGTTGCCACCGTCCATGACGGTGAACGGCATGTTCTTGCGGTCCTTGGCGAGATCCGGGTCATCATTACGACGACCGATCAGGCGCTTGACACCGAAGATCGTGTTTTCCGGGTTGGTGACCGCTTGCCGTTTGGCGGGCTGGCCGACAAGGCGTTCGTCGTCGGTGAATGCGACGATCGACGGTGTCGTGCGCGCGCCTTCGGCGTTCTCGATCACGCGAGGCTGGCTGCCATCCATGATGGCGACACAGCTGTTTGTAGTTCCAAGGTCAATACCAATTACTTTGGCCATGTTTTCGATCCCTCTTTTACTCAGGCGATGAAACGAGGCGTGGACCCGTTTCGGCATCCTGCCCCGATCTGTGGACGCGTCGGACAGGTGGTCCTTCGCGGTTCGGAGGGTATATAAGGAGGCGATTTCGGCCCTGCAACCGTTGCGAAGAGGCGGATGCAGTATTTTCCAACCTTTTCCGATGCTCAGCGCAGGAGGGTCACAGATGGCACCAGTCATGGTCAGGGACTTCGCGATTTACGACGGCTATCTCGATCTGACGGCCCAGCGTGAACTGGTCGAGGCCGTGCAGGATGTGGCCCGGCAGGCGCCGTTCTTTCGCCCGCAGACCCCGTACGGCAAACCGATGTCCGTACGCATCACGGCGGCGGGGAAATACGGCTGGTTTTCGGATCGAAGCGGCTATCGCTATGTGCCTACCCATCCCGACGGTCAGCCCTGGCCGTCGATTCCGGCCCCGGTCCTGCGGATATGGGATGCGCTCACGGGGTTGGAGCGGAGGCCAGAGTGCTGCCTCATCAATCATTACGACGCGCAGGCCAAACTGGGCATGCACCGCGACGCGGACGAAGCGGATTTCGCCTGGCCGGTGGTCTCCGTTTCGCTTGGCGATGACGCGCTTTTCCGGATGGGCAACCCCACGCGGGGCGGCAAGACACAGTCGGTCTGGCTTCGGTCCGGGGATGTGGTCGTCATGGGCGGGGCGGCCCGGCTCACCTATCACGGGGTGGACCGTATCCGCCCGGGTTCATCGCCGCTGCTGCCGGGCGGCGGACGGATCAACCTGACGCTGCGCGTGGTCGACTGATCCGTCAGCGCCGTGCGCTCCAACTGAGCGAGGCATGTTTGCGGGTGTAGAATTCGCCCATCATCCCGATCATCAGCAGGACCAGCCCGACCCAGATCGGATACTCCCAATTGCTGTAGCGGGGGTAGTAATTGATGAACGCGAAGCCCCGGCTTTGATCGATGGCGTGAAACAGCGGGTTCCAGTCGAACATCGCCAGCATGAAACCGGGCAGCGTGTTGGCAAGGAACATCTTGCCCGATGCGATCATGTTCGCGCGCTGATAGACGGTGGTGAAGATCTGCACGAAGGTCGGAAACCACGGCTTGATCGCCAGCAGCACCACGCCGAGCGCGCCCCCTGTGAACCACGCGATGAGCAGCATCCCGAAGGCCGGGATCGGTTGCTCGATCTCCAGCGGGGTCATGACCACGTGATAGGCAAAGAGAATGACGAAGAGCGACAGCACCTGAATATAGAGCGCGCCGAAGGCCGCCGAGGCGATCGAGATGACGGTCGTCATCGGGGCGTGCTGCATCATCGGGCTCGCCGGTCCTTCGGAGGCGACAACGGCGCCGAGCGTCTTGGTGTGCGTGAGGAAGAGGAAGATGCCGGTCATCACGTAGATGAGGAAATCACCACGCACCGCCGCCCCGCGCAGCCCGAGGATGGTGAACATCACGTAGAAGGCCGCGACGAACAGGACCGCCTGCAGCATGTTCGTGAAAATCGCCATGATGGCGTTGTTATGCGTCTTGCGGATCGACCGGACGATCGAGTGATAGATCAGTTCGAGCATCGAAACCGCGCTCGACAAGCGGCCGGTCGGCTTTCGGGTGGACTGGAACATCTGCCTGCGCCTCTGACTGAGCGGGAGTATACACGGAATTCTTGCCGTTCCGTAGTCAGCGCAGCATAAGAGGTTTGAAAAGAATATCAACGAAAGCGGGGCGCAGAGAATGGATTACGAAGAGTTGGTGACTGTGATGCGTCGCCTTGCCCTGCAGGCGGGGGAACGCATCATGGAGATATATGGACAGGACGATTTCGACGTCCGGTCGAAGTCCGACGAAAGCCCCGTCACGGCTGCGGACGAAGCAGCCGACGCCCTGATTTCCGAAGGGCTGCGGGCGGCCTTTCCCGACCTTATGCTCGTGACCGAAGAACAGGCGGAGACTCATTCGGCCCGGGGGGATACCTTTCTTATCGTTGATCCGCTGGACGGCACCAAGGAGTTCGTCCATCGACGGGGGGAGTTCACAGTGAACATCGCGTTGGTGGAGGGCGCGGTGCCGACCCGCGGTGTGGTCTATGCCCCAGCGAAGGGACGCCTTTTCTATACCGATGCAGAGGGGCGTTCGGTGGAGGAAACCGGTGCGCTCGATCCCGACCGGGCGGGTGAGACGATGCCGCTGAATGCGAAGGACCCGGAGGGCAGCGGCCTCATGGTGGTGGCGTCGAAATCGCACCGGGATCAGGCGACGGACGACTACATCGCCCGTTACGACCTGCGGGATATGACCAGCGCCGGTTCATCGCTCAAGTTCTGCCTTGTCGCCAGTGGTGAGGCCGACCTTTATCCCCGGCTGGGCCGTACGATGGAATGGGATACTGCCGCAGGTGATGCCGTCGTGCGCGGCGCGGGGGGCTTCGTTGTGCGTTTCGATGATCACAGCCCGCTGACCTATGGCAAGCCGGGGTTCGAAAACCCGCATTTCATCGTCCATGCGCCGGGCGTCGCGCTGAAGGAGGCATGATGTCCGTTCTGGTGGTAATTCCCGCGCGCTATGCCTCGACCCGCTATCCGGGCAAGCCACTGGTCGCGCTGAAGGGGGCGGGTGGCGAAAGCCGCAGCCTGATCGAACGCAGCTGGCGGGCGGCCCGCTCGGTGTCCGGGGTGGACCGCGTCGTCGTCGCCACCGACGACGCCCGCATTCGCACTGCTGCCGAAGCGTTCGGCGCAGAGGTCGTTATGACGTCGACGGAATGCGCCAACGGGACGGAGCGGTGCGCCGAAGCGCACAAGGCGCTGGGCGGGGGCTATGATATCGTGGTGAACCTTCAGGGCGATGCCCCGTTGACGCCCCCATGGTTCGTCGAGGGGCTGATTGAGGGGCTGCGCGCGAACCCCGGTGCCGCCATTGCCACCCCCGTCTTGCGCTGCGAGGGGGCGACCCTGTCGGCGCTGCTGGACGACCGGAAGGCCGGGCGCGTGGGCGGCACTACGGCGGTCTTTGCGGCCGACAACGCGGCGCTCTATTTCTCCAAGGAAGTCATTCCCTATACTGCGACCCGCTATGATCCGTCGGAACCCACGCCGGTTTTCCACCACGTCGGGGTCTATGCCTATCGCCCGGACGCGCTCGCTGCCTATCCGTCTTGGGAGGTGGGGCCGTTGGAACGGCTCGAAGGGTTGGAGCAGCTTCGGTTTCTGGAAAACAACCGCCCGGTTCTCTGTGTCGAGGTCGAGGCGCGGGGCCGGTCCTTCTGGGAATTGAACAACCCCGAAGACGTGCCCCGGCTTGAAGCCATGATGGAAGAGATGGGGTTGGAGTGAGCGAGACGACGGTCAGCGTCGTCGTTGTCAGCCGAAACCGTCCTTCGGCTTTGCGCCGGTGCCTCGTCGGGCTTTCGCAACTTCGCTATCCCGCGTTCGAGATCGTCGTGGTCGCGGATCCGGCTGGGATCGCGGCGGCCCGGGACGGCGGGTTCGGCGAAACCGTCAAGCTGCTGGAATACGATGTTCCCAATATCTCCGCGGCGCGCAACATGGGCATCACCCATGCCGCTGGCGATATCGTTGCGTTCATCGATGACGATGCGGTGCCCGAACCCCTGTGGCTGCATCACCTGACAGCACCCGCATCGCGCGACGAAGTCGCTGCCATGGGCGGCTATGTTCGGGGGCGCAACGGGATCTCCTTCCAATGGAAGGCGCGCGGCCTCGACAGGCATGGCAGTACCTATCCACTTTCCCTCGACGATGCCCATGCCACGGTTCTTACCCCGGCGCACGGCCATGCAGTGAAGACCGAAGGCACGAATATGGCTTTCCGCCGGGATGCGCTGATCGCCCTCGACGGGTTCGATCCGGCCTTTCACTACTATCTGGATGAAACAGACCTGAACATGCGGCTTGCGCGTACGGGGCAGGCCACGGCGATCGTGCCCCGCGCCGAGGTCCACCACGGGTTCGAGGAAAACCGCGTACGGAGTGCGGACCGCGTGCCACGGGACCTGTTCGACATCGGTGCCAGCTGGGCGGTTTTCGCACGCAAGCATATCCACGAGGCGGACCGGGCCACCCACTGGAAGGCGGTGCAGGGGGCAGAGCGGCGCAGATTGTTGCGGCACATGGTTTCCGGCGCACTTGAGCCGCGAAGCCTGCGCAGACTGATGGCGCGGCTTGAGGAAGGCCATTCGGAAGGTCTCGCACGTGCCATCGGGACTGCCCGCTTGCCCCGGCGCGCGGCGAGCCCTTTCTTGCGGTTCGTATCTTCGACCAAACCCCATGTATGGATCACAACCCGCCCGGCCCGCCGGAAACGGGATGAGACCCGCGCGCGGAAACTCGTCGGGCAGGGGCATGTCGTGACGCTTCTGTCGCTTTCGCCCAGTGCTTTTTATCACCGCGTGGCGTTTACGGAGGAGGGGGTCTGGCGTCAGACAGGAGGCCTCTTCGGACGGTCGGAGCGGGACCAGCCATTGGTCAGCTTCCACCGCAGGAAGGTTCGGAGCCGAACCGAAAGGGAAAGAGTGACGTTTACGCGGGGAGATGCTATTGACCGCTGAAGTATCGATTTACTTTAAATTCATTAAGCGGTCAGAACTACTTTGGGCTGCCTATCGGCAGGCGATGGAGTAGAAGACCAATAAGAAACGAGCCGAGGTTTGAGATGCCGAAGAAAGTGACAAAGGCGATTTTCCCCGTTGCAGGTCTGGGAACGCGCTTTTTGCCCGCAACCAAGTCTGTTCCCAAAGAAATCATGACGTTGGTCGATCGGCCACTGATCCAGTACGCGATCGACGAGGCGCGGGCCGCCGGCATCAGGGAGTTCATCTTTGTCACCTCGCGCGGCAAGGGCGCGCTGGAGGATTACTTCGATCACGCCCCGGTGCTGGAGCAGGAATTGCGCTCCAAGGACAAGAAAGAGCTTCTGAGCATCCTCAAGCAAACCAACATGGAAAGTGGCGCCATTGCCTATATCCGTCAGCACAAGGCGCTGGGTCTGGGCCATGCCGTGTGGTGCGCGCGGCGCCTGATGGCGGATGAGCCTTTCGCAGTCATCCTGCCGGACGATGTCATCGCGGCCGAAAAGCCCTGCCTTCAGCAGATGGTGGAAGCCTATGCCGAAACAGGTGGCAATATGGTCGCCGCGATGGAAGTCGAACCTGAACGGACATCCGCCTACGGTATCCTCGATCTCGCGGAAGATATGGGGAAGATGGTTCAGGTGAAAGGCATGGTCGAAAAACCGAAGACTGAGAATGCGCCCTCGAACCTTGCCGTGATCGGGCGTTATATTCTTGCGCCGACTGTCCTTCAGAACCTGAACAAGATCAAATCTGGTTCTGGGGGGGAGATTCAGCTTACCGACGCAATCGCGGCGGAGATTGCTCAAGACCGGAACGTCTATGGCTATCGCTTTGACGGTCAGCGGTTCGATTGCGGCTCGAAATCCGGCTTCTTGCGTGCCACGGTGGCCTTCGGGCTCGCGCGGGACGAGTTGCGCGAAGATCTGACGCAATACCTGCATGAGATCGTTCAAAGCGACAAGGCCGCGCAATAGCGCTGGTACGGCAAGGAAGACCAATGGCCAATGTTCTGGTGACCGGGGGTGCGGGATATATCGGATCGCACGCCTGCAAGGCGCTTGCGGCGGCGGGCCATACGCCCGTGACCTTCGACAATCTGGTGACCGGCTGGCGGGAGGCGGTGAAGTTCGGACCTTTCATCAAGGGTGACCTGATGAACCGGGCCGAGGTCGACGCGGCTTTTGCAGACTATGAACCCGTCGCCGTCATGCATTTCGCCGCCCTTAGCCAGGTGGGTGAAAGCATGAAGGAGCCGGGCCTTTACTGGCGCAACAACGTGCTTGGCTCACTGAACCTGATCGAGGCGGCCGCCGGGGCGGGGTGCCGGAACTTCGTCTTCTCTTCGACCTGCGCGACCTATGGCGATCAGGATAATGTTGTGCTGGATGAATCCTCGGCCCAGCTTCCGATCAATGCCTATGGCGCATCGAAGCGGGCGATCGAGGATATATTGCGCGATTTCGAAAAGGCGCATGGGCTGAACCACGTCATTTTCCGCTATTTCAATGTGGCGGGCGCGGACCCGGAGGGCGAGGTGGGCGAATTCCATCAGCCGGAAACGCACCTCGTGCCGCTTATGCTGGATGCGATCGAAGGGAAACGCGACGCGCTGACGATATTCGGAACCGACTACGACACGCCGGACGGCACCTGCATTCGGGATTACGTTCATGTCTGCGATCTGGTGGACGCCCACGTTCTGGGCCTCGACTGGTTGTTGCAGGGGCGCGGCAGCCGGGTGTTCAACCTTGGCACGGGGTCCGGGTTTTCGGTCAAAGAGGTTCTTGCCCACAGCCGTTCGGTCACGAACCGTGAAGTGCCCCATGTTATAGGGCCCCGCCGCCCGGGAGATTGCACCAAACTGGTTTCGGGTTCGACCCGCGCGGAAAAAGAACTGGGCTGGCGTCCGCGCCGCTCAACGCTGGAGCAGATGATCACAGATGCCTGGAGATGGCACCAGACCGGGCATTACGACGCCTGAACGCCCGACTGCGCGGTTGCTTGACCTGACGCGCAGCCTGCGCCGCGCCGGTCGCGTGGCGACGGGTGTGGATCGGGTGGAGCTCGCCTATGGCGATGCGTTGCTTTCCGATGAAAGCGTTCCCGTGTTCGGGCTGGCGCGGACAGCATTCGGTTACGTTTTGCTCGACGCAAGCGGCGTACGGAAGTTCATCGAACGTCTTACGGGGCGCGAGGAGTGGGGCGCGCCCGATCTGTTATCGCGGTTGCCACGCGGTCGCTCGAACCTCCAGCGCCGGGCGGAGGCAGACCTGCGCAGGCTGGCCCTCGCGCGGGCGGTTCCGGGCCGGTTGGCACGGATGTTGAGCCGTAACCTGCCGCAGGATTACGCCTATCTGAATGTCGGCCATAGCAATATCACCGACCGCGTGTTTGGCGCGGTTCACGCCTCTGCCGGGCGGATTGCGGTGCTGGTGCATGATGTGATCCCGCTCGAACACCCGGATTTTCAGCGCCCCGGCACGGTCAGCCCCTTTCGGGACAAGGTGCAACGCGTAGCGCAGGACGCCGATCTGGTGATCTATAATTCGGCGGATACCCGGAAACGCGCGGAAACCTTCATGCGGGGTTGGGGGCGGGTGCCGCCCGCCCTTGTCGCGTATCTGGGCGTCGTGCGGCCCATACCCGTGCCTGTCGATCTGCCCCCACATTTGCCCCCCGAACAGCCCTATTTCGTCACTGTGGGGACGATAGAGCCACGGAAGAACCACGCCTTTCTCCTGGATTTGTGGGAGCAGATGGGGCCTTCGGCGCCGCGCCTCGTCATCTGTGGAAACCGGGGGTGGAACAACGCGGCGGTCTTTGCGCGTCTGGATGCCCTGCGGGCCGATGACAGGGTGATCGAGGCTCAGGGATTGTCCGACGGGGCAGTTGCCGCCTTGGTTCAGGGGGCGGCGGGAACCCTGTTTCCGAGCCTGAGCGAGGGCTTTGGTCTACCCCCGGTAGAGTCGGCGGCTCTGGGAACGCGTGTTTTATGCAACGATCTCGAAGTTTTGAAGGAAGTACTTGGCGTCAAAGCGCATTTCCTGTCTGTCGCTGAACCCCGGTTGTGGATAAATACCATCGAGAATTGGGCCAGTAACCCTCCGGAGACGCATCAGCCTGCTGTTTACGACGATCTGAAATGGGACTCCCACTTCAAAACCGTCTTAAGGTTGACCTGATAGCGGAATGAGAGAGCGGTGCGACCCGAGAGCAGGGGACGGTAAGTGAGCGTGTGGCAGTCATACAGGCTGAGGCTTCAGCGCAAGCGATGGCGTATTCGCGCCTTTCGCAAGCGTCGTGAGCTGAAGCGCATCGCTGATCGGACATCCGAGATACGTCAGGATGACATCCTCGTTTTCTGCACCCAGCGGAACGAGCGGGTGAGGCTGCCCTATTTCCTCGACTACTACCGGCGCATGGGCGTGGCGCATTTCTTCTTTGTCGATAACGATAGTGACGACGGATCGCTCGACTATCTTGCCGACCAACCGGATGTTTCGGTCTGGTCAACCTCTGCCGGTTACAAACGGGCGCGCTTCGGGGTCGATTGGCTCAACTGGCTGCAGATGAAATACGCGCACGGCCATTGGACCCTGACGGTCGATCCGGATGAATTTCTTGTGTATCCGTTTTGCGATACGCGCCCCCTGCGCGCGTTGACGGACTGGCTGGACGCCTCTTCGATCAAGTCGTTTTCGGCAATGCTGCTGGACATGTACCCAAAAGGTCGGCTGGACGAACAGCCCTATCAGCCGGGACAGGACCCGATCGAGATCGCCTCCTGGTTCGATAGCGGCAACTACACGATGGAGCCGAACTACCTGTTCCGGAACCTGTGGATTCAGGGGGGGCCGCGTGCCCGCGTTTTCTTCGCGGACCAACCGGAAAAGGCGCCCGCGCTCAACAAAGTGCCGCTGGTCAAATGGGACAGGCGCTATTGCTATGTCAGTTCGACTCATATGCTGCTGCCGCGTGGGCTTAATCAGGTCTATGACGAATGGGGTGGTGAAAAGGCATCGGGCGTGTTGTTGCATGCGAAATTTCTCGACACGTTTTCGGCCAAGGCCGAAGAAGAGCTGGCGCGCGGTCAGCACTATGCCGGATCCGTTGAATACAAGGCCTATGCCGAACGGCTCAAAGACGATCCACAGCTCTGGTGCAAATGGTCGGAGCGCTACATAAACTGGCGACAGCTCGAAATATTGGGGCTGATGTCGAAAGGGAACTGGGCGTGAGCGTCGGGATCGTCATGCTGGTGCACACGGCGCTTGGCCGTGCAGAGCAGGTCGCGCGGCATTGGTCCGCCGCGGGCTGCCCGGTTGTGATTCACGTGGATCGCCACGTGCCGAAGGCGACCTTCGATACCTTCGTGAAGGCGCTGTCCGATGTGCCGGACATCCGGTTTTGCGAACGGTATCGCTGCGAATGGGGCACCTGGGGGCTCGTCGCGGGAACACAGGCCGCTTCAGAGATGATGCTGGCCAGCTTTCCCAAGGTGCGGCACGTCTACCTTGCCTCGGGTTCCTGTTTGCCGCTGCGCCCGGTGCAGGAGCTTATCGATTACCTCGCCTCGCGCCCCCGGACCGACTTCATCGAAAGCGCGACCACATCGGATGTACCCTGGACAGTGGGCGGTCTGGATGAGGAACGCTTTACCCTGCGGTTTCCGTTTTCGTGGAAACGGCATCGCTATTTCTTCGACAAGGCGGTCGCGGTTCAGCGCCGGCTGGGTCTTCAGCGGAAGATGCCGAACGGGCTGGTGCCGCACATGGGGTCGCAGTGGTGGTGTCTGACCCGGCACACCCTTTCCGCGATCCTGCAGGACCCGGAGCGGGATACCTATGACCGCTATTTCCGACATGTCTGGATCCCTGATGAAAGCTATTTCCAGACTCTCGCCCGCCAATATTCGACGAAGATCGAAAGCCGGTCCCTGACCCTCTCGAAGTTCGATTTTCAGGGCAAACCGCATATCTTCTACGATGATCACCTGCAGTTGCTGCGCCGGTCGGATTGCTTTGTCGCCCGCAAGATCTGGCCCTACGCCGATCGTCTCTATGACGCGTTTCTGACCGATGCCGCCGGGGCGATGAAAAAGACGGAGCCGAACCCCGGCAAGATCGACCGGATCTTCGCCAAGGCGGTGGAAAGGCGCACCCGGGGCCGTTCGGGCCTTTACATGCAAAGCCGGTTTCCGAACGAGGATTGGGAAAACGGCGTTACCGCGGCGCCCTATTCCGTCTTTCAGGGCTTTGCCGAACTTTTCGAGAATTTTGAGCCTTGGCTGGCCAAGGCCACCGGCGCGCGGGTGCATGGGCACCTCTTTGCGCCCGACAAGGTCCATTTTTCCGAAGGGCAGACGGCGATCAACGGCGCGTTGAGCGACAGTGCCATCTTGCGCGACCACAATTGCAAGACGTTCCTGACCAACCTGATCTGGAACACCCGGGGGGAACGGCAGTGTTTCCAGTTCGGGCCGCATGACAACCAAGACATTTGCTGGCGCATCGCCAGAGATTCCAACGCGCAGATTTCCGTCATTACCGGCGCATGGGCGGTGCCGCTGTTCCGATCAAACCTCGATTTCGCAGAGATCCGGGCCACTGCCGCCCGTCTGCAGCGGATCGAGAACGAGCATATGGATATCCTGCGGTCCCCCCATGCGAAGGCTCATGTGCGCATCTGGACCATGGCGGAGTTCATCGAGGCCCCGATGGAACCGCTGCAGGGCATATTGGACGAGATCGGGCGCACAAAGCTGCGCCGTCTGGCCGAAGCGCCAAAGATGGTGGACCTTGGCGGGTTCGGGCAGTTCCTGCAGAACCTGAAGAACCAGGGAATGCACCCCTATCTCATGGGCGATTTTCCCGTGGAACGGGGCGTCGAAGCCAGCCCGAAGCCGCCGCGCAAACCCTATCTGGTGCAATAGGGCATGGCGGACGGTTTCCACAGTTTCGTGGTCTTTGCCGAAATGCGTACCGGATCGAACTTTCTCGAATCCAACCTGAACGCCTTTCCAGGAATCGCCTGCCATGGGGAGGCGTTCAATCCGCATTTCCTCGGGTATCCGAGCAGCGAACCGATCCTCGGTATCGATCAGGCCACGCGGGATGCGGACCCTAAAACACTGCTGGACGCAATACGGAACGACCCTTCGGCGCTGGGCGGCTTTCGCTATTTTCATGACCATGATCCGCGCATACTCCACCCTGTGCTTGAGGATCGCGGCTGCGCCAAGATCATTCTGACGCGCAATCCGGTCGAAAGCTACGTGAGCTGGAAGATCGCGCAGGCCACCGGCCAGTGGAAACTGACGGATATGAAAGCGCACAAGGCCGCAAAGGCCCAGTTCGATGCCGATGAATTCGCCAGCCACCTTGATGCCCTGCAGCAGTTTCAGGTACTTTTGCTGAACCGTCTTCAGCGCAGCGGACAAACGGCTTTCTACGTGGCCTACGAAGACCTTCAGAGCGTCGATGTCATGAACGGGCTGGCGCGCTACCTCGGGGTGGACGAGGCGCTGGAAAGCCTTGATCGGAACCTGAAAAAGCAGAACCCCAGCCCGATTTCGGAAAAGGTCGAAAACTACGACGAGATGCTGGATGCGCTCGCATCGCTCGACCGGTTCGATCTTACCCGGACGCCAAATTTCGAACCCCGGCGCGGGCCGAACGTGCCGTCCTACGTCGCCGCACCAGAGGCCGGTCTGCTTTATCTTCCGCTGCGGTCCGGGCTGGAGGGGCAGATCAACGAGTGGCTCGCCGCACTGGACTATGCGGAAACCGAAGCCTTGCATACGCGGATGTCCCAGAAAAGCCTGCGGCAGTGGAAACGTCGCCACCCGGGGCATCGCAGCTTCACCGTGCTGCGCCATCCGCTCGACCGTGCCCATGATGCGTTTTCTCGTCATATCCTGACCACGGGCAAAGGCGCCTATATCCAGCTGCGGAAGACGTTGATCCGCCGGTACAAGCTGCCCCTGCCGGAGGGTGAGCCCGGGGCGGATTGGACGCTGGAGACGCATCGCGCGGCATTTGCCGCTTTCCTGCGCTTTCTCAAGGGGAACCTCGCCGGGCAGACGGCGATTCGCGTCGATCCGGCGTGGTGTACGCAGGCGCAAGCTTTGCAGGGGTTCGGCGAACTGACGTTCCCTGACCGCGTGCTTCGTGAAAATGAACTGGCCGAAGGCCTCGCCGATCTGGCGCGGGCGGTTGGGTATGACGATGCCCCGGCATTGCCCGCAGCGGAGCCGGTAGGCCCCCATGCGCTGGGCGACTTCTATGATGCGGAATTGGAAGCATTGGTCGCGGATGCCTACATGCGCGACTATGTGACCTTCGGCTTCGGAAAGTGGGATCAGGCCGCCTGAACGGCGCTGTCCTCCGTCAGGATCGTATAGAGGGTCGCCGCATCGGGGTTCGCGCGCAGCTTCGTGCAGATCGCGTTGTCCCGCAGGGTGCGCGCCACCAGCGCCAGCGCCTTGAGGTGTTCGACTCCGGCGTCTTCCGGCGCGAAGAGCGCGAAGGCGATATCCACCGGCTGACGATCGACCGAGCGGAAGTCGATCGGCTTGTCCAGAAGGACGAAGGCCCCGATCACATGATCAAGGCCTTCCATCCGTGCATGTGGCAGAGCCACCCCATGGCCTACGCCCGTGGGTCCAAGGGATTCGCGGGTCATCAGCGCGTCGACGACATCGCCGCCATCCAGATGATAGGCGACATGCATGAGCTCGCCGATGTCATGCAACAGACGCTTCTTGCTGGAGGCCGAGGTGAGAACCTTGACCGCCTCCGGCTTCAGGAGTTTAGCAAAATCCATTCGTTCCGCTCTGCTCTCTCCGACGGACTGGTGCCGCCGCTTGCTCGTTCAGGGATCGATCCAGCCGATGTTGCCGTCATCGCGGCGGTATACGACGTTCAGACCGGAATTCCCTTCCTTTCGAAAAACCAGCACGGGCGCACCTGCCAGTTCCATCTGCATGACCGCCTCTCCGACCGAAAGCGTCGCGATGCTGGTCTGCATCTCGGCGATGATCATCGGCTGGAGGCTGTCGGGTTCCTGCGTGTCAGAATCATTTTCTGAAGCGAGGATATATGATGAGGCTCCCATGAGTTCAACCGGTTCGGCCCGCTCGCGGTGGTGGTCCTTCAGCCGGCGCTTGTAGCGGCGCAGCTGCTTTTCCATTTTCTCGCGGCAGGCATCGAAAGCCCCATATATTTCAGTAGCATGCGCCCGCGCGGAGGCTGTCAGTCCCGTGGAAAGGTGCACCGTGGTTTCGCAGACATATTCATGCCCCGACTTGGAAAAGACGATCTGAGCGTCCGTGGGACGCCCGGCGTATTTGTTGACCGCCTCCCCCAACTCTTCCTTGACGTGGGTCTGCAGTGCTTCGCCTATGTCGATCTGTTTTCCACTGATCTGGTACCGCATGGGTTCTCCTCTTTTTTTTGTATGGCAAGAACAGACTGCCCCCGTCGAAGGGCGGACGGATCATGCCGGATGCGGAAAATATGGGCCTGTTTTCCGCCTGTGTTCAGCCGCGCCCTGGCGTGAAGGCATGCGCGCTGACAAGTGGGAAAGACGGGTTTCCATACCCCCATCAGGGCAAATTCGCCCTGAAAAGTCAACGAAAAGCCGCTGTACCCCGGTCACGGAAACGGTAGCGATTCCTTAACGATTTTAGGAAATCTTGAAATTATCGCCGAGGTAGACGCGGCGCACGTTCTCGTTCTGCACGACTTCCCCCGGGGTGCCCGACATCAGCACCCTTCCTTCGTGCAGGATATAGGCGCGGTCCACGATCTCCAGCGTTTCGCGCACGTTGTGATCAGTGATCAGCACGCCGATTCCGCGTTTCTTCAGGTCGCTGACCAAGGTGCGGATGTCCCCGACCGAAATCGGGTCGACGCCCGCGAATGGTTCGTCCAGCAGTAGGTACTTGGGGTTGGCAGCAAGGCATCGGGCAATCTCCACCCGGCGTCTTTCGCCGCCCGACAGGGCGATGGCGGGCGCGCGGCGCAGATGCTCGATGGAGAATTCGGTAAGCAGTTCCTCCAGCCGCTCGCGGCGCTGGTGGCGATGCGATACCGTGATATCGAGGATCGCGGCGATGTTGTCCTGCACATTGAGCCCGCGAAAGATGCTCATTTCCTGCGGCAGATAGCCTACGCCCAGTTGCGCGCGCCGATACATGGGCAGCTGGGTGACGTCTTTTCCATCCACTGTCACGGTGCCGCCTTCGGGGGTTACCAAACCGGCGACAGCGTAGAATGTCGTCGTTTTCCCCGACCCGTTGGGGCCGAGAAGGGCAACGACCTCTCCCCGCTCCAGATACATGGAAAAATCGCGGATCACGGTCTTCTTGCGGTAGGACTTGCGCAGATGTTCGATACGCAGGCCCGCCCCGCCGTCGGAGACAGCCAGTTCGGGCGGCGTGGTCATCAGTTGCCGCTGCCGGTCTGCAAGATGGTTTTCACCCGCCCGGACATCTGCGCCGTGCCGTCTTCGAGCTGGATGGTCATCTGTTCGGACGACAAAGCACTGCCGCCCTGTGTCAGAAGGACATTGCCCGTCATGACGAGCGTTCCCGCGTCGATGTCATAATCGGCCCGGTCCGCTTCGGCGGCGTCGTCACCGGAAACGAGGGTGACGCCGCCCGTCGCTTCGAGCTTTGCGATACCCTCGGCCTCCGCGCGGTACACGACCTCGACCCGTTCTGCGGTCAGCCGCATGGCGCCTTGCCCGATAAGCACGTTTCCGGTGAAGACCGCCGTGCCGGTCGCCTGATCCACCGAAAGGTTGTCGGCCGTGACCTCAACCGGGAGGGAGGTATCCTGCTCGATCGTGCCGAAGGCGACGGTGGCGCCCTGAGCCAGCAGGGGGGCGGCGAGAATCGCCATCAGGAGCGATGCGATCAACGAACGGATGTATGTCACCTGAGCTACTCTACCTGTTGTCGGGGCGTGTATACCAGTTTCACGCCGCGAGTGAAATTCATTTGCGCGCTATCGGTTGCGCCATCTTTCTCAAGAGTCATCGCACCTGCTGTGAGCGTGCCGCCGGGCGCGGTTCCCTCCACTGGTCCGGGTGAAACGATGCGCAGCGTCGACAGTTCCGAAGTCAGCAGATCCGAGGTCAGCCGGTAGCCGTCGGCGGTCGTGATCACGACATCGCCGGTCAGGTCGGCCCGGTCCTCGGAAATGTCGAAATCCGCCTGTTCGGCATTGATCGTGATCTCTGCCCCCCTGGTCGGACGCAGCCGGGCATTGACGGTTTCCGCCCGGTTGGCACCGTCCTGTCCGGAGGGGGAGGTCAGCCGGTTCGCGGAAAAGGAGATCTGGTCGCCATCCGCGGTGGTGCCGGAGAAGAACGGGCCGGTTACCTGCTGATCGCGAAGTCGGTCCTGAATTTCCTTGTCGGCGAAGGGAATCGCGGCATCCGGATCGTTCTGGCGAGAGAGCAGGAAAAGCGTCGACAGCAACCCCAACGCCATGAGGGGGAAGGCCACCTTCAGCAGGGCGACGAGCCGCGTGTGACGGTCCGAAGCCACGGCTCCTCAGCCCAGCCCGACGCGCAGGCAGTCGTGAATGTGGATCAGCCCTTCGGGCTGCCCCGTGCCCGCGGGATCGACGACGAAGAGGCAGGTGATCTTGCGCGCGTTCATGATCCCCACGGCCTGTTCCGCAAGCGCCCCCGGCCCGATGGTCGTGGGGGTCTTGGTCATCACGTCCCCGGCGGAAAGCGATAGCAGCCCGTCCATATGGCGGCGTAGGTCGCCATCGGTGATGACCCCCCTGAGAGCACCCGCCTCGTCCGTCACGCCCACGACGCCGAACCCCTTCTGGCTGATCTCTATCAGCGCGTCGGTCATGGGCGTGTCGCGTGTGATCAGCGGCAGCGCCTCTTCCCGGTGCATCAGGTCGGACACGCGGCTGAGCTGCGCGCCCAGTTTGCCGCCCGGGTGAAAATCACGAAAATGTTCGGGCGTGAAATTGCGGTTTTCCATGAGCGCCACGGCAAGCGCATCGCCCAAGGCCAGCGTCATGGTGGTGGAGGAGGTGGGCACAACCCCCGTCCCGCAGGCTTCGCCTGTCTGGGGCAACAACAGCACCACGTCGCATTGAGCGCCCAACGCGCTTTCCGCGCGGCTGGTGATCCCGATGAGCGGTATCGAATAGCGGCGGGAATAGGCGATCAGGTTTGCCAGTTCCGGCGCTTCGCCCGAGTTCGAGATTGCCAGAACCACATCGGCAGAGGTGATCATGCCCAGATCGCCGTGGCTCGCTTCGGCGGGGTGAACGAACTGGGCCGGCGTTCCCGTGCTGGCAAGCGTTGCGGCGATCTTCTTGCCGATGTGACCGGATTTGCCGATGCCGGTCACGATGACCCGGCCACGCGTATCCTTCAGCAGGTCGATGGCTGCGCGAAAGCGGTCATCGAGCCCGGCGGCGAGGGTGGTCAGTGCATCGGCCTCGGCTTCGATCACACGCCGTGCGGTATCGATGAAAGGCGTGCTCATGCGTGCGCGAAGATGTCGGTCTCGGGCCAGCCTTCGAGGTCGAGGCGAGCGCGGGTCGGCAAGAAGTCAAAGCAGGACTGGGCAAGCTCCATGCGTCCTTCGCGCAGAAGCCGGGCATTCAGTTCATCCCGAAGCCGGTGCAGGTAAAGCACGTCGGATGCCGCGTAGTCGATCTGTGCATCGGTGAGCGTCTCGGCGCCCCAGTCGCTGGATTGCTGCTGCTTGGAAATGTCCACGTTCAGGAGCTCCTGCAGCAATTTCGCCAGCCCGTGACGATCGGTGTAGGTGCGGATCAGGCGGCTTGCGATCTTGGTACAATAGACAGGCGCAGTCTCTGCGCCGAAAGCATTCAGCAGCGCCGCGATATCAAAGCGACCGAAATGGAAAAGCTTGAGCACCTTGGGGTTTTCCAGCATGGCGCGCAGGTTGGGCGCCTCTGTCTGGCCCTTAGCGATCTGGATAAGATGGGCGTTGCCATCCCCGCCGGACAGTTGCACGACGCAAAGCCTGTCCCGGTGCGGGTTCAGCCCCATGGTTTCGCAATCGACGGCGACCATCGGTCCGAGGTCGAGACCGTCTGGAAGATCATTCTGGTAAACGTGGTTTGTCATGGCCTTCCTATATAGCGCGTACACCGGCTGGGAAAGCGCGTGTTTCCGGGCCGGGCGGATCAGTTCCGGCTGCAGCCGATATCCGAAAGGGAAGGGCGCGGAAAGCGCTGCAGCAGGTCCGCCACCAGAATATGCGCGCGGTGCCCGGCCCAGTCGAGGGACACGAGCGCACGCGGCGGCCAGTTGTGCTTGAGCACCAGTCGGCGCCAGTTGTGCACGACAAGACAACGCAGGACCGCGGTTTCGACCGCCGACAGGCTGGCATCGCGGGGCAAACGTTCCGTCAGTTCGCCAAGCGTTCGGGCCAGCGCGGCATAATCCTCGGCCAGCCATGCAGGCTCTACCGCTTCGCGCAGCCATGGGGGCGCATCCTTGGCCTGCAGTTCCAGCGCCCCAGCGGGCAAAGACGCGGCTGGCGGTTTGGCATAAAGCCGGGGCAGGATCTGGATGTAGCCCGCCTGCCCCAGCGCGTCGGACGCGGTTGCGTCGGGGGGGAGGAGGACGAGGCTCCATTCCTCCGGTCCGGCGTATGGGTCCGCGTAGATCACCGGGCTTGCCTCGGCGCTCAGCTTGCGGCCATGCGGGGTGAGCGTGTGACGGCTGATGCGCCCGCGCTTTTCTGAGGCGATCCATCCATCGTTGCGCAGCCGGTGGAGCGCCACCCTTGTGGCTTCCGGTCTGATCTGCATTGCGGTCATGATCCGCGACAGGACCGGCCCGTCGATCCCCGCGCCTTCGGCCTGGGCCAGATCACCGAAGAGGCTGACCATCAGCGACCAGACCCGCTGACCGCCGAGCGTGCGCAGATCCGCGACCGTATGGGTAAAAACGTCAGACGGCATTCATCGTCAGCAAATCGTAGGTGGCCACGGTTTCGCCCTTCTGGTTCGTCAGCGTGACGTCCCAGCGTATTTCGCCATAGTCGTCGTTGCGGGGTGTTTTCTGTTTGACGACGAGCCGTACCTTGATGCTGTCGCCTGCCTGTACCGGTGCCATGAAGCGCAGGTTGTCCAGCCCGGTGTTCGCCAGCACGGGGCCGGGATCAGGTTGCACGAACAGCCCCGCCGCGAAGCTGAGCAGCAGGTAGCCATGCGCCACCCGGCCCGGGAAGAACGGATTGGCCGCCGCCGCTTCGTCATCCATATGGGCGTAGAAGGTATCGCCGGTGAAATGGGCAAAGGTCTCGATATCGTCGAGCGTGACCACGCGGCTGTCGCTGTTGAATGTTTCGCCCAGCTCCAGTTCGGTGAAGCTGCGGGTGAAGGGATGCGCCCTGTCGTCGATCTCCGCCGCGCCGGGTATCCATTGCTGGCCTATGACGCTGAGCATGTCGGGGCTGCCCTGAACAGCGGTGCGCTGCATGTAGTGCATGACGCCGCGGATGCCGCCCAGTTCCTCGCCGCCGCCCGCGCGACCCGGGCCACCGTGCACCATATGGGGCAGGGGGGCACCGTGGCCGGTGGCTTCCTTCATGGAGGTTCGGTCGGCGAAGTAGAGCCGCCCGTGATAGGCCGCCGAACTCAGGGTGATGTCCCGCGCAAAGCCTGCGTCATGCGTGATGACAGAGGCGACGAGCGAGCCTTGCCCGCGGTTCAGCAGGTGCGCCGCATGTGCCACGTCGCGGTAGGGCATAACGGTCGAAACCGGGCCGAAGGCTTCGGTATCATGCACTCGGCTGGCGGTATCGGGGTCGGTGCAATGAAACAGCATCGGTGGCAGGAAGGCACCCGCCGCGGCATCCGCACCGTGAACTTCGAACCGGTCCGGGTCGCCCGACACACGCTCGGCTTCCCGCGCCAGCAGTGCTGTCTTTTCCAAAACGTCGCGCTTTTGTGCGGCGGAGACGAGGGCGCCCATCTTCGTGTCCTTGTCGCGCGGATCGCCGATGCGGGTGGCTTCCAGCTTTTCCTTCAGCGCCTCGATCAAAGGTGCCACCAGCGGTTCGGGGGCCATGATCCGGCGGATCGCGGTGCACTTCTGCCCGGCCTTCGCCGTCATTTCGCGATGAACCTCCCTAACGAAGAGGTCGAATTCCGGCGTGCCCGGTGTTGCATCGGGGCCAAGCACCGAGGCGTTGAGGCTATCCTGTTCGGCGGCGAACCTGACGGAGCGCGCCAGCAGGTTGGGATTGCCGCGCAGCTTCAGCGCGGTATCGGCGGAACCGGTGAAGGCAACGGTATCCTGACAATCCAGCCTGTCCAGCATATCGCCCAGCCCGCCCGCGACGAACTGGAGCGAACCTTCGGGCAGGATGCCCGACTCCAGCATCAGGCGCACGCAGGTTTCCGTCACATAACAGGTCGCCGTTGCGGGTTTCACGATGGCGGGCATCCCGGCGAGCAGGGTAGGCGCCAGTTTTTCCAGCATGCCCCAGACGGGGAAGTTAAAGGCGTTGATATGAACGGCGGCGCCCTGCAACGGGGTGCAGATATGCCGCCCGAAGAATTGACCACCCCGGCCAAGCTGCTCCGCCGGACCGTCAAGGAAGACATGCGCATCCGGCATTTCCCGCCGTCCCTTGGAGGCGAAGACGAGCATCGTGCCGATGCCGCCATCCACGTCGATCAGGTGATCTGCTTGCGTGGCGCCGGTATCGAAAGACACATCGTAAAGCTGCTGCTTGCGTTCCTTGAGATGGAGCGCCAGCGCCTTCAGCATCCGCGCCCGGTCATGGAACGTCATGGCGCGCAGGGCCGGACCGCCGGTTTCGCGGGCATGGCGCAGCATGGCGTCTGGGTCGATGGCCCCGCCCCCGGCGCGGGCAAGCGGGATGTTGTCTATCGCGCTGCGAATGTCGCGGGCATCTGTGCCGGGCGGCACCCATTTTCCGACGGCAAAACTGTGAACGTCTTTCATCGGCGCCCCCTAATGTGTGTCGTAATCGATCGTCAGCTTGTCCGAGACCGGGTAGCTCTGACAGGTCAGCACATAGCCACGCTCGACCTCGTAATCCTCCAGCGCGTGGTTCGACAGCATTTCGACCTCGCCCTCCAGCACCTTGCCCATGCAGGTGGAACAGACCCCCGCCTTGCAGGCGAATGGCGCATCGAGACTGTTTTCCAGTGCCGCCTCCAGCACCGACTGGCCGCGTGACATCGTAAAGCTTCGGCGGGCGCCTTCTATGATCACCGTCACTTCGGTGCCAGCAGCGCTTTCGCTTCGCTTTTCCATTTCGCGCTTTGCAAGGCGGCCCTGCTGGCTTTCCCCGAAGAGTTCGAACTTGATCTGATCGGGGTCCATGCCATGGGCCTTCAGCGCCTCGGCGATGGCGAGCATCATGGGTTCGGGCCCGCAGATGAAGGCGGTGTCGAGCTTGGAGGGATCGATCCAGAGCTTGAAGAGCAGCGCGCATTTCTCGGCATCGACCCGGCCGGTGAACAGGTCGATGTCCTGCCCCGATTCCAGCATGTGAATGATGGTCAACCGGCCCATGTAGCGGTTCTTGAGGTCCTCAAGCTCCTCGCGGAACATGATCGTGTTCACCGCGCGGTTGGCGTAGACCAGCGTGAAGGTCGATTGCGGTTCGCGCTTCAGCACGGTCTTGAGGATCGACAGGATCGGCGTGATGCCGGAGCCGCCCGCGAAACCGATATAATCCTTGGCGCGGTCGGGCTCGATCTCGGTGAAGAATTTCCCCTGCGGCGGCATCGCATAGAGCACATCACCGACCTTCAGTTCCGTGTTCGCGTAGGTCGAAAAGGCGCCGCCATCGACCCGCTTTATGCCGACCTTCAGCTCGCCGTCGTCAAGGCCTGCGCAGATCGAATAGTTGCGCCGAACCTCTGTCCCGTCGAAATCCTTGGAGAATGTCAGGTACTGCCCCTGACGAAAGGCGAAGGCCTGCGGATCCTCCGGGCGCAGGGTCAGAACCACCGCATCGCGGATGGTATGATGGATGTCGGTGACTTCGAGGGGATGAAAGCTGGACATGGTTCAGATGCACTTGAAATAGTCGAAGGGTTCCAGACAGGCGCGGCAGCGCCATTGCGCCTTGCAGGGGGTGGAGCCGAATTGGCTGATCCGCTCCACATCCGGCGATTTGCACAGCGGGCAATGTTCCGGCCCACCTGCGGGACGGGGCGGGGCGATGCCGTAACGCTCCAGCTTCTCGCGGCCCTCGGCTGTCAGCCAGTCGGTTGTCCAGGCGGGGGAAAGCTGGCGTTTCAGGCGGATGTTCTCCACCCCGCGTTCGCGGAGGGCCGTTTCGATGTCGAGGTTGATGATCGTCGTAGCCGGGCAGCCCGAATAGGTCGGCGTGACCGTCACTTCGAGCGTATCGCCCGCCCACGCGACATCCCGGACGATCCCCAGATCGGTGAGCGAGATCACGGGGATTTCGGGATCGGGGACTTCGGAAAGCCAGCCCCAGACCGTGTCTATGGAGGGGCGTTCGATTACCATGTCGCGTCCGGATAGGCCCGTTGCAGCCATTGCATCTGCGTCAGCATGTGACCCAGATGTTCGGAGTGGCGCGCACCGGTCTTGCCGCCCTTGTGGGCAAAATCATCTTCGGGACGCTTCAGCGTGGCCGCCGTGAACACATCGCCCACCAGCTCGTCATAGCCGGGGCGCAGGCTGGCCGGGTCCGGCGCGAGGCCCCGTTCCTGCAGGGAACTGTCGACCGCGTCGCCGACGAACATCTCGCCGACATAGGGCCACAGCCGGTCCAGCGCCGCCTGCATGCGGTTGTGGCTTTCTTCGGTGCCGTCGCCCAGACCGATCACCGTGTCGGTCGAACGTTCGAGGTGATAGGTCACTTCCTTCGCCGATTTCTCGGCGATGGCGGCGATGCGCGCGTCCTTCGAGTCCATCAGGGCGGTCAGATACGGCAGATGCCATGCGTCGAACAGGAATTGCCGCATCATGGTGCGCCCGAAATCGCCGTTCGGTTGTTCCACCAGCAGAAGGTTGCGGAAGTCCCAGACATCGCGGCGGAAGGCCAGTGCATCGGCGTCGCGCCCGGCATCTTCGACCTCGGCGGCGAGGCCGAGCCAAAGTTGCGTCTGACCGATGAGATCGAGCGCGGTATTCGCGAGCGCGATGTCTTCTTCCAGTACCGGTGCCACCCCGCACCATTCGGACACGCGATGCCCCAGGACGAGCGTATTGTCCCCCATGCGGCAGAGGTATTCGAACAGCGGATCGCTCACATGGCCCCCACTTCATCTGGAATGTCGAAGAAGGTCGGGTGGCGATAGACCTTGTCGTTGGCCGGATCGTACATCGGGCCCTTGTCTTCGGGGGAGGAGGCGGCGATGGCCTCTGCTGGGATGGCCCAGATGCTGACCCCTTCGTTGCGCCGGGTATAGACGTCGCGCGCGTTCTTGATCGCCATTTCGGCATCCGCCGCGTGCAGGCTACCCACGTGGCGATGGCTCAGCCCGTGCTGGCCCCGGATGAAGATTTCCCACAGGGGCCATTCGGTGGCGCGGGCCTTGCCGTGCTTTTCCGCATGGGTTTCGCGATAGGGGGAGGATTCAGGGCTGCTCATCTCTTCACTCCGCCGCCAGTTTCGCGATGCGTTTCTTGGCTGCATGGGCCAGCAGACCCTCCCGCACCCAGCGACCGTTGTCCCACGCCTTATTGCGTGCTTCCAGCCGTTCGGTGTTGCAGGGGCCATTGCCCTTCAGAACGTCGAAGAATTCTTCCCAGTCGGGTTCCGAGAAATCGTAGCCGCCCTTCTCCTCGTTCCATTTCAGGTGTTCGTCAGGCACCGTGAGGCCGAGATATTCCGCCTGCGGCACCGTCTGATCGACGAACTTCTGCCGAAGCTCATCATTGGTGTTCATCTTGATTTTCCACGCCATGCTCTGCGCCGAGTGGACGGATTCCTTGTCGGAGGGGCCGAACATCATCAGCGACGGGTACCAGAAGCGGTTCAACGCATCCTGCGCCATCTTGCGCTGGGCGGGCGTGCCCTTGGCCATCTTCATCATGATGTCGTAGCCCTGCCGCTGGTGAAAGGATTCCTCCTTGCAAATGCGGACCATGGCACGGGCATAGGGTCCGTAGGAGGTACGTTGCAGTGGCACCTGATTCATGATCGCGGCGCCGTCGACCAGCCAGCCGACCGCGCCCATATCCGCCCAGGTCAGCGTGGGATAGTTGAAGATCGAGGAATATTTCATCTTGCCCGACAGCAGGTCGCGGGTCATCTGGTCCCGCGTGACGCCGAGCGTTTCTGCCGCGCAATAGAGGTAGAGGCCATGGCCCGCCTCGTCCTGAACCTTTGCCAGCAGGATCGCCTTTCGTTCCAGCGTGGGCGCGCGGGTGATCCAGTTGCCTTCCGGCAACTGGCCCACGATTTCCGAATGCGCATGCTGTCCGATCTGGCGGATCAGGTTCTTGCGATACCCCTCGGGCATCCAGTCCTTCGGTTCGATCTTGCCGCCCGCGTCGATACGTTCCTGAAAGGCGCGTTCCTGCGGATCCATCTCATCAAGGGATTTCACGCCCTTTCCGGTGGACTTGATCATCTGTGCATACATGGTTCAGATCCTTTCGAGGATAAGAGACTTCAGCTTGCGTTTTCCAGTATCAGCGCCACGCCTTGACCCACGCCAACGCACATTGTGCAAAGCGCGTAGCGCCCGCCTGTCCGCTTGAGTTGCAGTGCAGCGGTCATCACCAGCCGTGCCCCCGACATGCCGAGCGGATGCCCGATGGCGATGGCGCCGCCGTTGGCGTTGACCCGCGGGTCATCGTCCGCCACGCCCAGCGCGCGCAACGTCGCGAGCCCCTGGCTGGCGAAGGCTTCGTTCAGTTCGATCACGTCGATCTGGTCGATACCGAGGCCAGCGCGGTCCAGCGCCTTGCGGCACGCCGGAATTGGGCCAATGCCCATGACCCGGGGCTCGACCCCGGCGGCGGACATGGCGACGACCCGGGCGATGGGGGTGAGCCCCTGATCTTTCGCCGCGGCCTCCGACGCGATGAGAAGTGCTGCGGCCCCGTCGTTCACGCCAGAAGCGTTGCCCGCGGTGACCGTCAGGTCCGGCCCGTTGATGCCGCGCAGTTTGCCCAGTTTGTCCAGCGTCGTGTCGGGGCGGGGGTGTTCATCCCGGTCGACGACGATGGGATCGCCCTTGCGCTGGGGAATGGTGACGGGGGCGATTTCCTCTGCGAAGACGCCCGCTTTGTCCGCGGCGGCCCAGCGTTCCTGACTGCGCGCGGCAAAGGCATCCTGATCTTCGCGGCTGACGTCATGGTCCTCGGCCACGTTGTCGGCGGTCTGCGGCATGGAATCGACGCCGTATTGATCCTTCAGCTTGCGGTTGACGAACCGCCAGCCAATCGTGGTGTCATAAACGGCATTGCTGCGGGAGAATGCGGTTTCTGCTTTTGGCATGACAAAGGGCGCACGGCTCATGCTTTCGATACCGCCCGCGATGCCAAGGTCCATATCGCCGGCGCGGATCGCCCGGGCGATGGTGCCCACCGCATCCATGCCCGACGCGCAGAGCCGGTTGATCGTGGCGCCCGGAACATCCACCGGCATCCCCGCCAGCAGTACGGCCATGCGGGCGACGTTGCGGTTGTCTTCCCCCGCCTGGTTCGCGCAGCCCATCACGACATCGTCGACCCTGGACCAGTCCACCTGACTGTTGCGTTCCATCAGCGCAGCGAGCGGTACCGCCGCCAGATCGTCAGCCCTGACGGACGAAAGCGCACCACCATAGCGCCCGATGGGTGTGCGTTGCGCGTCACAGATGAATGCCTGCATTATCGTTCTCCCAAATTGTCATCAGTGTACCGCTACCTGCGATTCGCAACAATATAAATGTTACGAAATCGCGCATACAACCAGAGGATCGTAACGTATTGAGGGCCGTGCGACCTGCGCGCGCTTCTGGTGCGGCGGGGCAACTGTGACAAAGCGAATATGCCGCTCCGAAAACACCCATTGGGGTATTTCCAAACATTTCGCTTTCCTTCATGTTCGCGCGCATGTCGTTGTTTCTTATCGTGGCTCTTCCCTTCATCGGCGCCCTGCTGCCGGGTCTGATGATACAGGCGGGCCGACAGGCCTGTTTTTACGCAACCTTTCTGGTTACGCTCGTCGCCGCGATAGGGCTTGCGACCCATGCGCCTGCCGTCTTCGCGGGGGAGGTGGTCACCGCACGGATCGACTGGCTGCCGCAGCTTGGTCTGAACGCGAATTTCTTCCTTGATCCTTTGGGCTTCATGTTCGCGGCGCTGATCCTCGGTATCGGGCTGCTGATCATCGCCTATGGGCGTGCCTATCTGTCGCGCAACGACAACATGGGCGAGTTCTTTACCTATCTGCTGCTGTTTCAGGGCGCGATGGTCGGGATCGTGCTCAGCGACAACATCCTGATGTTGCTGGTGTTCTGGGAGCTTACCTCGCTGTCGTCCTTCCTGCTGATCGGTTTCTGGAAGCATCTGCCCGAGGGCCGGCGGGGTGCTCGTATGGCGCTGACGGTCACCGGCATGGGCGGGCTTTCGATGATCGGCGGGATGCTCATGCTGGGCAATATCGCGGGCAGTTTCGATCTGACGGTGATCCTGCAGAACAGGGAGCTGATACAGGATTCCCCGCTATATCTGCCGGCCCTTCTGTTGATCCTCCTGGGGTGTTTCACCAAGTCCGCGCAGTTCCCCTTCCATTTCTGGCTGCCGCACGCCATGGCGGCACCCACGCCGGTTTCGGCCTATCTGCATTCCGCCACGATGGTTAAGGCCGGGCTGTTCCTGATGGCGCGGCTCTGGCCGGTGCTGTCGGGCACCGAGGCATGGATCGTCATCGTCAGTTCGGCGGGTCTGCTGACCATGGTGCTGGGCGCGATCATCGCGCTGTTCAAGAATGACCTCAAAGCGCTGCTGGCATTCTCCACCGTCAGCCAACTTGGGCTGATCACGTTCCTTCTGGGCACCGGCACAGCATTCGGTGCGATGGCGGCGGTGTTCCACATCCTGAATCACGCCAGTTTCAAGGCCGCGCTCTTCATGAGCGCGGGTATCGTCGATCACGCGGTGCATACGCGCGACATCAGGCGTTTGGGCGGGCTCGCCCGGGTGATGCCTGCGACCTTCGCCATCGCGACGCTGGGAGCGTTGTCCATGGCCGGCATACCGCTGCTGAATGGCTTCCTGTCGAAGGAAATGATGCTGGAGGAAGCCACCCATGTGACGCTTTATGGGTCGCCCTATCTGGTGGCCGCCGTTGCGACGCTTGGCGCGGTATTCTCGGCGGCCTATTCCTTCCGTTTCATTGCCCATACTTTCCTCGGGCCGGTGCGGAACGATTATCCCGCCAAGCCGCATGATCCGGGCGTCGGCCTCTGGCTGCCGCCTGCCCTGCTGATCATTCCGGTCGTCGCGATCGGGGTTGCGCCCTTCCTTGCCGAACCCTTCGTTAAACTCGTAACGGGGGCGGTGATCGGAAGCGCGGCGGAGCTGCCCGATACGCACCTGAAGATCTGGCACGGGGTCAATCCCGCGCTGATGATGTCCGCCGGGGCGCTTGTCGGCGGTCTGATCCTGCTGGCGCTCTACTCCCCGCTGGCGAGGGGCTGGAACGCCGCGCCAAGGCCCGAGGCGAAGGATATCTTCGACGGGGTCATCGCCCGCTGCGTGTCTGGCGCAGAGCGTTTGGCCGGGGGGCTGCACAACGGGGCCTTTACCCGGTACGCGGCGATTTTCCTTGTCACCGTGATCGCCATCGGGGTGCATGCGTGGGTTACCGGCTCCAACGCGGCGTTCAGCCGGACGATGCTGCCCATCACCCCCAACGCCGTGGCCGCATGGGCGATGCTGGTGGCGGCAACCGGTTTCCTCGTCGCGGTACACCGGAACCGGCTGGCCGTTCTGATCCTGATGGGTGTGATCGGCCTGATGGTATCCATCGGCTTCAATTTCTTCTCGGCCCCGGACCTCGCGCTTACGCAAATCTCTGTCGAGGTTGTGACGATCATTCTGCTGTTGCTGGCCCTGAACTTCCTGCCGAACCGATCCCCCGCGGAATCCTCCGCCGGGCGGCGGCTGCGTGACGGGACGATTGCACTGGCTGGGGGCGCTGCGGCTGCGGCGCTGGTTTATACCATGATGCTGTCGGACTTTTCGGCGGAGACCATTGCCGAATACCACCTCGCCAATTCCTACAAGGGCGGGGGCGGCACCAACGTCGTCAACGTCATCCTCGTGGATTTCCGGGGCTTCGATACGTTCGGCGAGATTATCGTGCTGGGGATCGCGGCGCTGGTGATCTACGCGCTGACCGAGGCGCTGCTATCCGGCCCTGTCCGCGCCAAGCTGCTGAACCGCCGGTTCGAGGAACGCCGCGCCGGGGATCCGCATCCGTTGATGATGGTGGTGCTGACCCGCGTGATGATGCCCGTGGTGCTGATGGTCGGTGTCTACATCCTGTTGCGGGGTCACAATGATCCGGGCGGCGGATTCATCGCGGGGCTCATCGTCGCGATTGCCGTGGTGATGCAATACATGGCGAGCGGTTTCGCCTGGGCCGCGCAACGGCAGCGTTATCCTTACCATGGCATCATCGGCGCGGGGGTGCTGGTCGCGGGGCTGACGGGCATTGGCGCATGGTTCGCCGGTCAGCCGTTCCTGACATCCGCCTATGGCTATTTCCAGATACCGCCGATGGCCGAATTCGAACTGGCGACCGCCATGGGCTTTGACCTTGGCGTATTCCTTGCGGTCGTGGGCGCGGTGATGCTGTCGCTTGAAAGCTTTTCGCGGCTGGGTCGCCGGGCCGGGACCGCCGTCAGCGAACACGCGATGGATATCGACCCGTCCCGCGATGCTGCCGCCGAACGGGAAGGGGGCTGAACATGGAGCTTCTGGTCGCTACTGCCATCGGTGCGCTGACAGCCGCCGGCATCTACATGGTGCTGCGCCTGCGGACCTTTCCGGTCATTATCGGTACGTCTCTGCTCAGTTATGCGGTGAACGTGTTTCTCTTTACCGCCGGGCGTCTGGCGGTGGACGCGCCCCCGATCCTGCAGGATGGGGTCGAGGTCTACACCGACCCGTTGCCGCAGGCTCTTGTGCTGACGGCCATCGTGATCTCCTTCGGCATGACCGCGGTTGTCGTCATTATCGCGCTGGGGTCCTACCTCAGCTGTGATGACGATCTGGTGGACGCGCCCGCCACGCAACCCGAAGCGCAGCCCGCGCCGGAGGCAAAGCGCGGGGAGGCGCCGTCATGATGCATTGGACGGTTTTGCCGGTCGTGTTGCCAGCGATGATGGCCGCGATCATCGTACTGGTTGCGCGTCACCACCAGATGCTGGCGCGCGTGCTGTCGATCGCCAGCACGTTCGGGCTGCTGGCGCTCGCGCTCGGGCTGTTCTGGCAGGCGTCGGACGGCACGATTTCGATCTATCAACTGGGGGCGTGGAAGGCGCCTTTCGGCATCATCCTCGTGGCTGACCGGCTGGCGACGCTGATGGTCCTGCTGACGGCGCTGCTGGCTGTGCCGGTCCTGCTTTATGCTGTGGGATCCGGCTGGGATGCCCGGGGGCGACATTTCCATGCGCTGTTCCAGTTCCAGCTCATGGGGATCATGGGGGCGTTTCTCACCGGGGATGCCTTCAACCTTTTCGTGTTCTTCGAAGTGCTGCTCATCGCCTCCTACGGGCTGATGATCCATGGCGGCGGGGCAGAGCGGCTGCGCGCGGGCACGCAGTATGTCCTCTACAACCTGCTGGGCTCCACGCTCTTTCTCTTTGCGCTGGGCACGCTCTATGCCGAGACCGGAACGCTCAACATGGCAGACCTTGCAGGGCGGGTCGCGGCGCTGGATGCGGGCGATACGGCGGGGATCCGGGTGGCGAGCGTTCTGCTTCTGGGTGTCTTCGCGGTGAAGGCGGCGCTTCTGCCGCTGCATTTCTGGCTCCCGGCGAGCTATGCCCAAGCGCCCGCGCCTGTCGCGGCGCTCTTTGCGATCATGACCAAGGTGGGGGCTTATGGCATCATTAGGTTCTATACGCTGGTCTTTCCGCCGGACCTTGATCTGACGACGGGGTTGTTCGGAACTTGGCTTTTGCCCGCCGCCCTGGCGACACTGGCGCTGGGGATGATCGGGGTGCTGGGCGCGCGGGAGATAGGACGGCTCGTCGCCTTTTCCGTTATCGGTTCCATGGGCATGCTGCTGGCCGCCGTGGCGATCTTCACGCCCGAGGGGATATCGGCGGCGCTTTATTACGCGGTGCATTCGACGTTCACAGCCGCAGCGCTTTTCCTTCTGGTCGATGTCATCCGTGACCGCCGGGCCGCAGAAGGACGGCTGGAACAAGTCGCACCCCCCCTGCGGGGCGGGGCGTTAATGGCGGGAATGTTCTTTGTCGCGGCCATTGCGCTTTGCGGCCTTCCGCCGCTTTCCGGCTTCGTCGGCAAGTTGCTGGTGCTGGATGCGGCCTTGGACAGTGACTTGATCTGGTGGATCTGGGCCGTCATCCTGATTTCGTCACTGGTCGCCGTGGTGGGTTTCGGGCGCGCGGGATCGCAGATTTTCTGGAAGGCCTATCAGGATGCCGACCCGGTCCCGCCGGAGGAGGCGCCGGAGGGGACGATGCCGCCACCCCGCAACAGCGTCCTGCCGATGACCTCCGTGGGGATCCTGCTGGGCTATGTCGTGGTCGTCACTGTCTTTGCCGGTCCGCTCACACGGGTGACGGATGCCACCGTTGCGCAACTTTTCGCGCCGCAGCCCTATATCACCAAGGTGTTGGAGACCGAGGGGCGGATCATCGGGAAGGCCAAGGACGCCGGTGATCCGAAGAAGAAGACCTCGGACAAGCCAGATGAAGGAGGCCACTGATATGCGTTCACGCGTCTTGAACCGGCTCTTGCCGCATCCGCTGCTGACGGTCCTTCTGGTGGCGGTCTGGGCGCTGCTGAACAACAGCGTATCGCTGGGCACCTTCGTGGTCGGCCTTTTTCTGGGGTGGATCATCCCTGCGGCCACGGCGGCCTATTGGCCGGATCGGCCCGCCGTTCCCCGGCCCTTCAAGCTGCTGACCTACGCGGTGATCGTGATCTGGGACATCCTTGTTGCCAATGTGGTTGTGGCGCTCATCGTGTTGTTCAAGCCGAACCGGAACATCAAGTCGGCATGGGTGGAAATCCCGCTCGAACTGCGGGCGCCCGAGGCGATCACCATGCTGGCCGGAACGATCACGCTGACCCCCGGCACGCTCAGCGCCGATCTGTCCCGCGACGGACGCTCGCTGCTCGTACATGCCCTCCACGCGCCCGACCCCGACGCCGTCCGCGACGACATCAAGAACCGCTATGAACGCCGGCTGAAGGAGATTTTCCAGTGATCGAGATCGCCTTCTACTTTGCGCTTTTCGCCGCAGGCCTCGCACAACTTCTGGCGATGGTCAGGCTGATCATCGGGCCGCATATCGGGGATCGTATCCTTGCGCTCGATACCATGGTCATCAACGCTATCGCGCTCATCGTGCTTATCGGGCTGAAGTGGGGCACGCAGATCTATTTCGAAAGCGGTATGATCTTCGCCATGCTCGGGTTCGTTTCCACCGTGGCGCTTGCGCGCTTCGTCTTGCGGGGGGACATCATCGAATGATCGAAGATATCCTTGCCATCGCCACCGTGATCTTCCTCTTTGTCGGCGGAGCATTCACCCTTGTGGGATCCATCGGGCTGCTGAAACTGCGCACCCCGATGGCGCGTCTCCACGCACCGACGAAGGCTTCCACGCTGGGGGTCGGGTCACTCCTGCTGGCCTCCATCCTCGATTCCTACGTGCGGGGGGAACCTTCGCTGCATGAGGTGCTGATCATGGCGTTTCTTTTCGTGACCGCCCCGATCTCTGCGCATTTTATCGCGAAGGTGCATATCCACCGCAAACACAACAAGGACGCGCTGCCCCAGCCCGAACCCGACAAAGTCTGGGCCACGCTCGAAAAGGTCGACGAACCGGGCTGATCGACCGGGGGTGAGCCCTTTTCAGAAGGTCGTGTCGATCTTTCCGAGGCGCTCTGACAGCTTCATGTTCTCACGGTAGTCGATGGGGATCACGACGAGCGCAGGTCCCTTGTGATCCAGTGCCTCGCGAAGCGCGTCCTGCAGATCGGCGGCATTTTCGCAGCGATCGCCCTTCCAGCCCATCGCGGTGCAAAGGTTCAGCCAATCGGGATTGCCAAAGGAAAGATCGGTATGTTTGCCGAACTCCTCCTCCTGCTTCCATTCGATGAGGCCATAGGCCTTGTCCTCCCAGACCAGCATGGTGATGTCGGAGCCGAGCCTGCTCGCTGTCTCCATCTCCTGCAGGTTCATCATGATATCCGCATCGCCCACGACGGCCATGATCCTAGCTTCGGGCCGGGCGTGGGTGGCTGCGATGGCGCCGGGCAATGGCATTCCCATGGAACTGAATCCGTTGGAAATGATACAGGTGCCGGGTTTGTGGCACTGATAGTGCCGGGCAACCCACATCTTGTGCGCCCCTACGCCTGACAGCAGGATATCCTCTGGCTTCAGAACGGCGCGGACATCGGCGATGGCCTTTTGCGGGCGAATGCTGCCTTCGGTTTTGTCCTCCGCATGTTCCGCGAATTCCGAAAGCATCTTTTCACGCAGCTTGGCCTGCGCGCGCAGGTCGAAGTCGGGGGCGCCATCGCGTGCGACACGTTCGTTCAACATGCGCAAACCATGGGCCAGATCGCCGACAACCTCGAACTGTGGCTGATAGTGCCGGTCGCTTTCAGCGGGGAGGAAATCCATGTGGATCACATCCGTCTTCGCTTCGGCGTTCCACTTTTCCGGCCCGTATTCCACGACGTCATAGCCCACCGTGATAACGAGATCCGCCGCATCTATGGCTAGTTGCGTGAAATCCCGCTGGCCCATGCCCACGGTAAAGAGGCATTGCGGGTCATCCATATCCACCGCGCCCTTCGCCATGAAGGTCATCAGCACGCCGATGCCTGTCGCGCGGGAGAATTCGGTCAGCGCCGCGCTGGCGCGGGTCCGGATCGCGCCGTTGCCCGCGATGATCAGGGGGCTTTTGGAGCTCTGGATCCGCTCCCACACATCATCGATCAGGCTTTCTTCGGGAACCGGGCGGCGCGGGCGGGCAGGGCGCATCGGCGTCATCTCCACCTCTGTCGCGGCGATATCCTCGGGCAGTTCGATATGCGTGGCGCCGGGCTTTTCGGCGACGGCGAGCTTTACCGCGCGATTTACGATTTCCGGAATGTTTTCGCCAGCGTTCACCGCGCAGGACCATTTCGTGATGGGGGTATAGAGGTCCACCACATCCACCACCTGATGGCTTTCCTTGTGCTGCCGGGTAAGCGCGCCCTGTCCCGTGATCACCAGAAGCGGCGCGCGGTCCATGTTCCCGTCGGCAACGCCTGTCATGAGGTTGGTCGCCCCGGGGCCGAGCGTGCCGAGGCAAACGCCCACCTCGCCAGTCAGCCGCCCATGGACAGAGGCCATGAATGCCGCGGCCTGTTCATGCCGGGTCAGGATGAATTCGATCTTCGAAGATTGGAGGGAGATCATCAGATCGGCGTTCTCTTCCCCCGGAAGGCCGTAGATACGTGTGATACCTTCCGCTTCGAGGCAGCGGACGAAAAGATCGGATGCTTTCATGAGGTCTCCTTGCAGATGCGTGAAAAGGTCGGCTCCCGGCCGACACCATGGGCCGAAGGTGCCGGGGCGGGACAGTTCACGGCTCTCGAGGTGTTTTGCCCTTCCCCCTCACCAGCCGGTACACGTAAAGCAGCGCTATTGCGGCGAAGATGATGTTGGAGACGGGATTGAGGTAGGTCTGGACGAGATCGTACTGGCTTCCCAGCGCATAGCCCAGACCGGTGAGCAGAAGGTTCCAGATCAGGGTACCGATCAGGGAGTAGACGAGGAACGGCGTTACCGCCATGCCGGTCAAACCCGCGGGCACTGAAATGACCGTTCGGATGCCCGGGACCATACGGCCGATCAGCACGGCCCCGCGACCGTGGCGTTCAAACCAGTCCGATGCCCGGTCAAGGTCTTCGAGGGTGATGGTAAGCCAGCGGCCATGGCGGGCAATGAATTCGCGGACCCGCCTGCGCCCGATCTTCCGTGCGCCAAGATACCAAAGGCCGGTTCCGAGAAGCGAACCGATACTGCCTGCCACAAGGACGGCAAAAAAATTCAGATTGCCTTCGTAGGTCAGGAACCCCGCCAGGGGCATGATCAGTTCGGACGGGATCGGCGGAAAGACATTCTCCGCGAACATCAGGAAGCCGACCCCAAAGTATCCGAACTGGTCCAAAAGACCGGTGATCCAGTCGAACATGAGGTCTCCTGATCAATCTGAGCGATGGCGCCGGGCCTCTGCCCGACTGCGTTCAGCGATGTGTGGTGCCGGGCTTTCGTGCCGGGACGCGGGCCGGCGCGGGCGCCGTTGCGACTGCGCGCAGGGCAAGGGCGATAAGACTGGTACAAAGAACGATTGCTAAGAACGCGAACATGGCGGACCCCCCATTTGCATGTCTGTCTATCTGTCTTCCCATGACCAACCCTTCGTGGGGTCTATGGTTCCGAATTGCGGACAGATGGCGGCCCTTCGGCCCCCGGCCCAAAACTATCCTTTCGTGACCGCGGGTATTCGGATGCGCACCGCGGCTGGCCCGAAGCGCGCCCGACTTTCCGAAAGCCGTAGCCTAAAACCATAGGTCGAGGCGGAGCCGTACGCTTTGCCTGAACGGACTTAACCGGCGGTTAGGTTCTGACCAATTAAGCAGGGTTGTGGTGCCCGACACCGCGGCGGAGAGGGAGATAACGATGGACAGATCGTCGCCGAAGGGAAAGCAGTTTCGCCGCCTCCGGGTGTATGGCCTTGCATTGCTTTTCTGGTGCCTTCTGGTCGCGATCGTGTTCAGCCACGGCGCCTGGCTGGGCACCGGCGTCATCGACCTTACCCCGGCATCGCGGAACGAGATCAAGGCCCGGGTCCAGAGCGGGGGGCAGGCGCTTTCCAACGGCGACGTGATCGAGGTCTATTCCAGCTTCCCCGCCATCGTCGCGGGAACGGATGACGGCCCGGGCGGCTATGCCACGCTGTATGTCCCGGAGGGTACGGAAGTCGTCGGGGCCTATATCACCGACGCGGCTGGCAATCCGGTGGACGCCCGGCCCGCGCGCGCCTCTACGGGAAGCGGGATTTCGAAGGGATGGGGGCCGAAGGGCCAGCTTACCTTCGATGTCACGGCCAATGGTTGGCAGCCCGAGGATGACAGCGCATGTACCGTCGCAGGCTACCCGGTCGCCGAATGCAACGCGGGATTGGCCTATATCTACGGTGACACCGGTATCTTCTATTCGACCCGTGCGGATACGGCGATGTTTGCCAATGGATCGGACCGGGCAGACCTGACGAACGGATACCTCGTCGATCCGACCAACGGCACCCCATGGGGGACCGTCGGTGGCACCGGCACCGCCCGGGTGCACAACAAGTGGGATGCGGTTCAAGTCAACGCCTTCGGATCGGGTGGCTCGATCTTCGACAACGGTTTCTCGACGGCGGAGCAGACCTCCCTCACTGACGGGCGGGGGGCCACTCCGTTCCGCTCCGGCAGTCCCGTGGCGGGGCCCGAATCCGGTTCCGACTGGGACCGCTATGGGACCACGGGGCCGTGGAACCGTATCCAGTATCCGGGGTCGTGCCGGGCGGATGATCCTGCCTTGCCGGGGCAGGAGGGCCCCGCGACCGGCGCGGGCAGCGTGTTTCCCGAAACGACCGATCCGGGCGTCAATTCCGTAGATGTCTGCACCGAGGTGCCGAATGTCGGCTATGACCTGAACAGTACGGACCTGACCGCCTTGCCCGCCGGTACGAACGCGGTGCGCTTCGCTTTCGGCGGTATCGCGGTGAATGAGGTCTATTACGCGGCCCTGCGGCTGCGGGTAACGGACATCAACAATCTGGGCGTGCTGAATGCCGAAGGTCACGGGGGCGATTCGGCCGAAGGGGGCGCTGCGGGCAATGACAACCCGTGGCGTTACTGGGTTGCCGGCTCATCCTCCTACGCACCCGCGACGCTGAATGATATCGCGGTGGGCATTACCATCGTCGAGGTGAACGGCGCCCCCTACAACGGGGGGGACATCCCCCCGGCGGCGACCCTGCGCTACCGGGTGAGCTATGCCAACACCTCCGTCAGCGACATGACGAACACTGTCGTTCAGGTGGCATTGCCGTCGCAGACCGTATCGACCGACAATTTCGAGGTTATCTCGGGTGATGACATACGCCCCGCAACCAACCCTTCGGGTGGTACCTTCATCTTTGAAACAATGCCCGTTCTTGAGGGGCTCGGGAGCGGCGCGATCGAATTCGACGTGCGGACGAATGCGGCCGCTGCGGAAACGGTGGACGCCAGCACCAGTATTTCCAGCGCAGAAGCCGGGCCAGCATCAGACAGTGTTTCCGTCAATGTGACGAACGTTCCTGTGGAAACCCTGCCGTCCTGTAACGGCAACCGATTTTCCGTTGTGGATTGGACCAGCGATACGCCCACGCTGCTGGGGCAGTCCGTCCCCTTCTCCCGCCTGGGGCTGAGCGGTACGGTTACCGTAAACGACGCCTCTGCCCCATTCCGCCCCGCGACCGTGGGCACGGCGACGCCGCTCTATTCCGGCGGCGATGCGATGCTCGACACCCAATATTCCGAAACGATCGTGGATCTGAACACGCCGCTCAAGGGTGTGCAGCTTTACATCGCGGACCTCAATGCTGACGAATCCGTCACGATCTATGGTGAATATCAGGGTGTCCGTGTTTCGCCTGCCATGGCGACCAACCCGGCAAGCCTGCCCATGACCCGGGTCGCGAATGACGATGGCAGCGTGACGGGGGAGCGTAGCGGCCCCTTCGGCACCGGCACCAGCCGAGCGCTTGACGTGGGCTTCAGCCAAACGATCGATCGCCTGATCATCCGCCACACGCCCTTGCAATTGAGCGCGCCCGGCCTGTCCGGGGCGGACAGCATGCATATGGCCGATATCCAGGCCTGCGCCGACATGACGGATGCGCCCAGCACCCTCGGGGATGCGCTTCACAACTTCATCGACAGTGACGGCTTTCGCCTTGGTGCGGTCGTTTCGGGCGATGCCGCGCCGGGGAACGCCGCGAATGCCGACAGCGACGACGATGACGGCATGGATATTCCGCCCATGACCCAAGGGCTTCTCACCACGATCACCGCAGAGGTGACGGGCAATGAGGGTCTTTTGCAGGCATGGGTCGATTACAACGGCAATGGTGTTTTTGAGGTGGGGACAGCGGAACAGATCGCGCGGGACCTCGCAGATGATGGAACCGGGCGCGACGAAGCCGCGAACGACGGCTTCATCCAGTTCGATGTCATCGTGCCGGGCGATGCCGTGCTAGATCAGACCTTTGCCCGGTTCCGCTGGTCGCAGCAGGCGGGGCTTTCGCCCACGGTCTTCGCCCCGGACGGTGAGGTCGAAGATTACGCCGTGGTCATCGCGGCGGCCCCGGTCGTCGACCGGGGCGATGCCCCGGCGAGCTACGGCGATCCGCAGCATGTCATCGCGGATACCGGGGTGGCGGGTACCTACCTCGGCAGTGTGCCGCCCGATCCCGATGCCGCTTCCCAGTCCAACGGCAATGCGACAGGGGACGATCTGGATGGCAATGATGACGAAGACGGTGTGATCCTGCCCCAGTTCTTCCGGGGGGCCCGCACGGAAGTCAGTGTAACGGTCAATGAGGTTACCGGCGGGGCAGCTTCGGCGACCGGGGGTGTTGCCTATCTTCAGGCTTGGGTGGATTTCGGGGCGGATGGCAGTTTCGATCCCGGCGACATGGTGGCCACGGATGTTCAGGATGGTAGCGCCAGCGACAAGGACGGGTTGCTGAACGGTGTGATCGTCTTCGACGTGGACGTGCCCGCCGGTGCGGCGCTGACGCAAACCTATGCGCGCTTCCGCTGGTCGACCAGCGCGGGGGTCGTGCAGCTCGCGCTGGACGGCGAGGTTGAGGATTATGCGCTGACGATTTCGGGCGATGCGCCGCCCGTGGTCTGCGATGCGGGATTGTACCAGATCGCCACATCCAACTCGACGTTGAAACGGCTGGTCTTTTCGGCGGGACTGACCGGCTACACCCTGAACCTGCAAGATATCGGGTCCACAACGGACAACCTGAATGGCGGTTGGGGGTACAACGAGGTGGATGGCTACCTTTATGCCGTACGCAGTGGCAAGAAGGAGCTTTGGCGCGTGGACGGGGCCGGTGAATTCACCCAGATGCCGGACCCGCCCAACAGCATTGAAAAGGGCACGAACGCGGGGGACATCATGCCCAACGGCACCATGGTCTACCGCGTAGACAACAACACCTTTCAACTGCTGGACCTTTCCAACGCGAACGCGTCCGTCGATTTGGGCCTGCTTGAACTGAGCGACAATGTCGGCGCCGTGGATTTCGCCTACAATGCTCAGGACGGTCGACTTTATGGTGTCGACAGCAGGACCGACCGGCTGTTCAGCGTGTCGGCCAACAACGGGACGGCCTCCGTCGGCACGGAGACCGTTCAGTTCTTCGGCCCATCGACCTATACCGGAACCTATGGCGCGGTCTGGTTCGACGATACCGGTCGCTTCTACATCTACGACAACGTTTCCAACGAAATCTCGCTCGTCGACCTGTCGACAGGCATCAGTCAGGTCATCGCCGTCAGCCAGGACGAAGAGGGCGGCACCAATGACGGCGCCTCCTGCCGCGGCCCTTCGGCGATCCCCTTCGGCTCCCTTTCGGGGAACATCTACATCGACCAGAACGCCTCCGACGTGAAAGACCCGGGCGAGTTGAATCTGGGCGGCGGTATCCTGATCCGGGTATTCGACGACCGGAACACGCCGAACGATCTGTCGGATGACGTCTTCCTCAAAAGCGTGGAGACATTCGCTGACGGCACCTATTCGGTGGGGGATCTTTCGCCCGGGACGAGCTACCGGCTTGAAGTCGATGTGAACGATACCGATCTTCCCGCCGGTTCGCAGATCGGCACGTCGAATCCGATCGTCGGTGTCGTGGTCGCGCCCTACAGCGACACGCCGGAGCAGAACTTCGGTTTCGATCCCCAGGAAAGCGACCTCTCGCTGACCAAGGTCGCCTATGCGGTGGGGGGCAACACCGTCATCACCACCGCGGCGCCGGGGGATGTGATCGATTTCGTCATTTCCATCAACAATTCGGGCCCCGGTTCGCCCTCCGGCGTGACCGTGATCGAAAAACTGCCGTCCGGGTATGTCTATATCAACGATGATGCCCCGGCGACGGGGGACTACTACGACCCGGATACCGGCGTCTGGTTCGTGGACGAAATTCTGCCCGGCACGACGGAAACGCTGCGGGTGACCGCGCGCGTGCTGGAGAGCGGCGATCACCTCAACGTGGTGGAAATTATCCAAAGCTCCCTGCCCGACCGGGACAGTGACCCAGGGACAGGTATCAAGGTGGACGATTTCAACGACGGGATCGCGGACGATGACGAGGACAGTTACGAAATTTCAATCTACGCCGGTGAAAGAAAGCTGTCCGGGCAAATTATCCTGGACAATGGTGTCGGCGGGGGCACGGCGCACGATGGTATCGTGAACGGCGGCGAAGTGGGCACCGATATCGCGAGCCTGTCCATTTTCGACAGCGGCGGCACCCTCATCGCCTCCCCGGTGATTGCCCCCGACGGAACGTGGGAATACGCATTGGACGCGGCCTACAGTGGCGAGATCACACTGGCGATCGACACGATTGATGCAATATTTCCGATCTCTGAACGCAAGAGCGGGTTACCTTCGCTCGTCGATCCCGATCCGCGCGACGGGCAGTTCACCTTCACACCGGCCGCGGAGACAGATTATCCGAACCTTGTCTTCGGCATCATCGAAGCACCACTGCTGACCGAGGATCAGACCGCGAGCGTAGAGGCGGGACAGATCACCAGCCTGCTGCACGAATATACGGCGACATCCTCCGGTCAAGTCACCTTTACCTACGATCAGGTCCAGATGTCGGCCCCCGACGCCTATAGCGCCGCGATCTATCTGGATACGGATTGCGACGGCACCGCCGATACGCCTGCCACCGATCCCGTGGCCGTGGTGGCCGGGGATGTCCTCTGCCTCGTCTCGCGCGTTTCCGCCGGGGGCGGTGTCGGACCGGGGAGCCGTCTGACCTATGATCTGCAGGCGATCACGGCGCTTACCGATACCGGAAAGTCCCATGTGGTTTCCAACACCGATGTGGTTGAAACCGGAGGAAGCCTCGGGCTGTTGCAGCTTCAAAAGTATGTCCGGAACCAGACGCAAAACACCCCGGAAGGCACGGCGAATACCGGGGAGGCGGGCGATGTGCTGGAATACCGCATCCGGCTCACCAATCCGAGCAGGGCCACCGCGCGGGACGTCATCATCTATGACCGGACGCCGGCCTACACCAGCCTGGCGGCACCCGTGCCCAGCCCCGTCATCGTCGGGCCTGACCTGAGCTGCGCGATCGGCGTGCCAACGACGAATATCGCCGGGTATGCTGGCCCCCTGCGCTGGGATTGTGCCGGAACCCACCCGCCGGGCGCCGAAGGCTCCGTGACGTTTTCTGTCCGCATCGACCCCTGAGGCAGGGTTTTTGAAGAACACTTAAGGGTATTTTAACTGCTGTGGCAGAATTATGACCTGTGTTCTCTGCGAGGGATAGGCGCAGACTATACGAAAGGAGGGCGAAGTCACAAAAGAGCGTTTGCTTCCACCTATTGCGCAGATGCAGTCGATTTGAGGAATTGGTATCTATGAATTGTAGATAAATGGAGGAACAAAGAAATGAACTCAATTCCTTTCGATCAGATCGCGCGTTTGCGGCGCATCATCGCCCTTGAATACCTGACGGCCCCCCGCACCGCGCGGCCCGGCACCGCAATCGAGGAGGGCATGGCATGCACATTCTGAGCCATATCGTCGGCATCATCTTTGGCGCACTCTGCGCCGGCGGCGCCTGGCTGGTAGGCGCACCGCTCATCGCTGTTCTGCCGGTTTTCGCCATCGCGGGCCATGGTCTGATCCTGTTCCTCGACTACAGCATCGAAGCGATCCAGGACCGTGATTTCACCCCCCGCCACCCCGCCCCTGCGCAGAATCACGGCCTGCGCGTGGTCGACGCGGACGAGTGGCTGCAAGCCGCATAATGCGCTCATATCAGGGAGTTTCACAATGATTGCAGCAGCTTTGCTCTTCGGTACGATATGCGCCGGCACCACGGGGGCGGGATGCCTCCTTGCCGGCTATCCCCTTCTCATCACGATCGCGGCCTACACTGTCGCCGGGTTCGTGAGCACCCTGTTGTTTCTCGCCATCGCAATGGGCAGGCAGGCGCGGTCCGGCGACACCGCAAGCAAGCTAAACGACCGGACCCCCGGCGGACAGGTGCCCGCTTTCGAATAGAACGCACCTGATCAACGTTCCCTCCAGAACGATACTACATCTGGCCCCGTCTCGAATTTCCTTTGGTTCGAGCGGGGTCTTTTTCATTTTTGAATTAACGCTATCCAAATGAATATCTTTTATCTCTGCGAATGGAGGTTCCGCTCCGCTTTTGCGCAGTAAAATATGTTTTCCGTATTTGTTAACATATTCATCATGATTTCGGTAATCCAAAATGAGATTGGAGTTAACAAATGAAATTACTTTTGGCCGCGGCGACTTTCGGTGTTGTATCCTTACCCTTTCCGGCCCAGGCCGAGGCGCTTTTCGGGGTGCCCGGCAAACGGATGGAGTTGCTTGCCTACCAGATAGCGGCGGTCGACAAGCGGGGCATCGTTGAAGTCGCGCCAAAGCAGGTCAGGGCAAGGACCGTTGCGGAGACGCCCCTGCGGATCGCACCGCGCCCCGCCCGGGGCCCCCATGCCGCTACCTATCTTGCAACGGCAAAGCGGCTGGCCGCTCGTTACGGTATCCCAACGGCGATCTTCCTCGCTCTCATCCAGCAGGAATCAGGCTGGAACAGGAACGCCCGTTCCCCGGTGGGGGCAATCGGGCTGACACAGCTGATGCCGGGAACGGCGCGTGATCTGAAGGTCAATCCGCATGATCCCATGCAGAACCTCGAAGGCGGCGCGCGTTACCTCAGTACCCAGTACAAGGCCTTCGGCGATTGGCGTCTGGCACTCGCGGCCTATAACGCGGGGCCCGGCGCCGTGCGAAAATACGGTGGCGTTCCACCTTACAAGGAAACGATGCACTACGTACGCAAGATCCTCGGGCAGTGAGGACGAGGCGGTGCTGCAGGCTGCGTCCGAACTTTGCGATTGGGTCGGATACGCCTGCTGCACCGCCGCTCTTTATTGGAAGCATCGAGCGGGGCACGAATGAATGGCTTTGCTGATCCAAGCCAGTAGGCCTGTCGGGTGACCATTACCAACCGAAGATCAGCAAGCCGCGAAACAGCAGATCAAGCAAACGCCATAGGTACATTGAGAAGCCAGGCAGAAACCTTTGGATCAGGCGGCTGTCAGCCGTTGGACCGCTTCTTCCAGCGCGGCCACACCCTCCATCCCGTGATCCGAAAGCTCGGAGACGCCTTCTTGCGCCTCTCCGGCGCGGCCTTCCTTGCAGGCAACCTCGATACGGCGCATCAGCGCGTGCAGGCCGGTGGCGCCGAACAGCGCGGAAGACCCGGAAAGCTTGTGCGTATTGGCCTGGACATCGTCGAGCGCGCCCGCGGCGGTGGCCTTTTCGATGGTCGCGATGCCCTCTGCCACATCCGTGATGAACTTCGCCACCCGCTTGCGCACCGCGTCGGAGCCGAGCAATTCCAGCATTTCCGACAGGCGCGCTTCGTCGATCCGCGATACGTCCTCGTCAGAGGCTTTCTTGCGCTGAAGAAAGGCGGGCTGTGCAGGAGCGTTTTCCTTGCGTTTCTTCGACACGCGATGCGTCGTTTCCGCCAGTATCTTGCGTAGTTCCCCGATCTGGATGGGTTTCAAAAGGCATCCCCGCATGCCTGCCTTCTTGAACTCCTCGATTTCCGCCGGCATGGCATGGGCCGTGACGGCATAGATCGGCGTATTGCGGGAAAGCCCGCCTGAATCCCGGATCTGCTGTGTCGCCTTGATCCCGTTCATGTTGGGCATGCTGATGTCCATCAGGATGAGATCGAAGAAGGACTTGCTCGCTAGGTGCACCCCTTCGAAGCCGTCGGACGCAAGAGAGACCCGGTGCCCTTCCCGGCGTAGCAAGGCTTCGAGCAGTTCGCTGTTGATCGGGTTGTCTTCCACCACGAGGATATCGAGGCTTTCGGTATCTCCGGGCTGCTGGTTTTCTTCGGCCGCCATCAGCCGCGTGGGGGCAGGAGCCTTCGGCAAGGTGGCGGTAAAGCGGAAGGTCGAACCCTTGCGCAATTCGCTTTCGCAGGTGAGCGTTCCGTTCAGCTGTCCGGCCATGCGCCGCGCGATGCCCAGGCCCAGACCGGTCCCCGTGGCGTTGCGTTCATAGGGCAGATCGACCGTCACGAAATCGTCGAAGACGCGTTCGCAATCCTCGGGGGAAATTCCGACGCCGGTGTCGGTCACGTCTACAGTGATCCCGACGTTTTCGTCCTCTTCCGTCAGATCGATCTTCAGCAGGATGGCCCCGCTCTGGGTGAACTTGATGGCATTGCTGAGAAGGTTCGTCACCACGTGGTTGAGCGCGCGTTCATCTGCCAGAAGCGGGATGTCATGTCGCGGCCCTTCGACCGAGAGGCTGGTATTCTGGGCTTCGGCAAGTGGGCGCATGCTGTCGGCCAGGTTGCGCAGGGCCGCCCCGGGATAGAAGGAGGCCGTCTGCGCGCTGCCGGTTCCGGAATCGAGCCGCTCGATTGTCAGCACGTCATTGATATGACCCAACAGGATATTGCCTGAGGTTTCCGCAATATGGATGTAGCGTTGCTGTTCGGGGGTGTTGTCGGCATCACTCAGAAGGTTCAGCGCGGACATGATGCCGTTGAGCGGTGTGCGCATCTCATGGCTCATGACGGCGAAGAAACGGGATTTTTCCTTGTAGGCGGTCAGGGCCCGGTCGCGGGCGTCCTGCAATTCGGCCTGGTTCCGCTTCTCTTCGGTGATGTCGCGAATATAGGAGATGAAGCTGATGCCGGTGTTGGTCGCGACTTCGGTGATCGAGATCTCGATGGGGAATTCATGCCCGTTCGCGTGCATCGCCGTGAGTTCAAGGCGCCCCTTGTCGATGATGCTGGAATCGTAGGGCGAGGTATAGGACGACATGCCCGCCTCATGCGCTTCGCGGAAGGACGGCGGAACGATGGTTTCCGAAAGCAGACGCCCCACCGCATCTTCGCGGCGCAGGCCAAAGACCTTTTCCGCCGAGCCGTTGAAATCCGTGATGCGCCCCTCTTCATTGGCCACAACGATGGCATCGAGCGAGGCGCGCAGCGTCGAATCCTGCATCTGGCTGGCTTTCGCGATCTTGCGCGCCCGCGATGACAGTTCCACGCGTTGCAACATCATGGCAACGAACGTCAGGAACAGAAGACCTACCACGAAGAGGGAAACGCCCCCGAGCCAGCGCAGCAGATCGAAAATCTCTTGCCGCTGACGGTCGGACATGTCGGCGGTGACTTCGATGGCCCCGAGCGAAAGACGGCGCGGCATATCGGACAGCCGTTCCATGTAGGCATTGATCTGCGGCATCGCTTCGATGAGCACCGCGTCCGAGGCATCGACGAAGCCCACGGTCTCATCCAGAAATTCCCTCAGCTCCGCACGTTGATGGCGGGTATCGCTCTTCATGTCGATGGCTTCGGCGTCGGCGCTTTCGCTCAGCAGCGTCAGACGACTGTAGAATACATCGAACCGCTTGCGAAACTCTTCCAGCGCGGCGGGGTCTTCTTCGGCGCGCTTTCCGGCGGCCAGCATTTTCAGAAAATCGACCTCTAGCTGGGAAAGGTTCCATTGGACATTGTCCTTTGGAATCTCGCGCATTTCCTGAATCTTGTCGGAAAGCTGGAGGGAGAGATAGCCGACCGCAGAGAACTCCGCGATGATGAGCACCGCGACGGCCGCGCGCAGCATGGCGCGGCGTCTGGGCGTGAACGCCTTTGCCGGCAGTGACGTGGGGAATGTGCGGTCGGCTCGGTCCATGACGTTTATTCTGCCTCGATACGGTCCAGCTGCCAGATGCTACGGCTGTAGATCGTTTCCGAACGGTAGTCGATGTTGTCATCGTAGGGGTAGATCACCCAGAGCGGGCCCTTGTCCCGGCGTGACATGTATTCGCCGTTTTGCTTGTAGGCGACGACTGCCCCGCCTTCGATCGCGTCCTCTCGCGGTATGGAAATGGCGTAATCGTTGATGGCGGTGGCACGGAAGCTGTCGCTCGTGGCTTCGAGCATCTCGACGAGTTCCTTCAGCTCGACCCCCACGAAGGTCTGCGGCCCTTCGGTCCAGATGGTTTCGGTCGTCACTTTGACGCTAGGGAGCGCTTCGAGCATGGCCATGTCGAAAGCCGCGCTGTCCTCTACGTTCTTTTCATGGATGTGACCTGTGACCGTCAGTACGACGTCGCCTTCGGGAGCGGGCAGATCATCCGCGCTGCCGGTTCCGGCGGCGAGGGTCAGGGCGGCGATGATGGCAACGAGCTTCTTTGTGACGTTCATTCTGGTCTCCTAGCGGTTCATGGGCCGAACGGTGCCGGCGGGTCGTGATGATCCACAGTATATATCCGGCGGGCGGATGCCCTTGCACGGAGGGATTGGAATAGGTCGACTATCCTTTGGGATAGGCAGACGGGGCATCCGGCGATATACCTCGAAAATAGCTTGTATCGGATGAACCTCGTCTCCTATCGATAGGATAGACCCGACAACCAAAGCGTGTGCGAGGCGGTTCATTCAGTCGCCATGTATTTGCCTCATTTTAAGGCTATCGGGAACGTAATTGGATTTTCGGCCCCCGTGCCGGAGACAAGAAGCCGGAGACGATGACGATGCATATCCTGCTAGCGGACGACCATGATCTTGTCAGGGACACGATCGCCGCCTTCCTTGAGGCGGACGAAGGAACCAGCGTGGCGACGGCGGAAACGCTGGATTCAGCACTGGACATCATGGAGAAGAACGGCCCGTTCGACCTTGTGCTGCTCGACTTCGAAATGCCGGGCATGAAGGGGCTGGATGGTTTCGGCCAGGCGCTCGCCCTGAACGATGGCAACCCCGTCGGCATCATATCGGGGACTGCGACGAAATCGGTCGCGGAAGACGCGTTGGCCGCAGGTGCTGCCGGTTTCCTGCCCAAGACCATGTCAGCCAAGTCGCTGATGAACGCCGTCCGCTTCATGGCCGCGGGAGAAGTCTTTGCCCCGGTCAGTTTCATGGCACAACCGGACGATGATCCGGGACACGCGTTCCAGAACCTTCTGACTGAGCGCGAACAGCAGGTGTTGATTGGCCTGACAAAGGGACAGGCCAACAAGGAAATCGCACGCGACCTCGATTTGCAGGAAGTGACGGTGAAGCTGCACGTCAAGACGCTGAGCCGGAAGCTGAATGCCAAGAACCGCACCCACGCAGCGATGATCGCGAAGGAAGCAGGCTTCATCTAACGCCGTTTCAGTACCGCATTTCAGAATGGCCGCCTTCGGGCGGCCATTTTCGTTTGCGGTAGGCAAAACCGATTCGCGGATGGACAGGGAATCGCGGGTTCGGGTCGCCGAATCCCGGGTGCGGACGGCACGGGCGGCGATCCGTTTTTCTTAATTTGCTGACAATTGAGTGGGTTAGAGGGAATTGTTTACCATCTTTCCACGTGGGGGTCCGGCGCTGAGCTCGGGCGCGAATACCCTTTGGAATAAGAGCATTCGACCTTCGTCTAACCGTTAGCAGCTATCGAAAGGTCGGCCCCGACTTTGGGCCATCCGGCTTCTGCGGACGCGCCGACGCCTACCCCGAGGAGGGAATGCCTTTCTCGGTCGATTGTCAGCAAACCTCTTCTTAGCAACTGCGCGCCAATTTGCCCGACACCGAAACAGGGCGCGTCGAAAAAGTGCCCAAAGGAGAAAATATGTCTGACAAAACACCCTTCCTCAAAGCGACCGGTCTGGCCCTTCTGCTGTCCGTCGCTTCCGCGGCGACGGCCCAGGCCGATGCGCTGCGTTCCAATTTCGACTTCCGTATCGTGGAGGTCGATACCGATGGAAACGAGATACTGGTCGAACGCGACACCGTTCGCCCCGGCGAAGCGATCCAGTACAAGATCGTACATGAGAACCTGACCGAAGACGCCCTTGGCGGTCTGGTCGTCTCCGGCCCCGTACCCGAAGGCGTCACACTGAACCTCGGCAGCGAAGCGAGCAGCCTCGATGCCAAGTTCGAAATTCAGGCGGAAATGGATCCGGACCTCGAAGGTCTGGAATGGTCCTCCCTGCCGGCGATGCGCAAGGTCGTCGATGAGGATGGAACCGTTCGTATGGAACCGGTCCCCGAAGACAGCATCGCAGCGGTCCGCTGGACCCTTCTGAACGCCCTTCCCGCGGGTGAAGCCGTGGAAAACTCTTACCGCGTCGTCGTCAACTGACCTCGGTATTCAGCCGGGGCAGGACTGCCCCATTCCTCAACCCTCGAAAAGAAATGGTGACATTAAGTGAGAATTAACACGCAACTTAAGCACGGCTGTTCAGCAGCGGCCTTGCTGGCGGTCTTCGGGACCGTCGGATATGGCGCGGCCCCGGAGGCGGGCCATGTCATCGGCAACCAGGCGGTTGCCACCTATACGAACAATGCCGGCGATACGATTACCGTGACATCGAACAAGGTCGAAACGGTTGTCCAGCAAGTCGCCGGCGTCACCCTCCTTTCGGATAATTCCGAAACCATCGCACCCGGCGGCAAGGCCTTCCTGCCACATATCGTGACCAACGACGGTAACGGGCCGGATTCCTATGACCTGACAGCGGTGGAGCGCGATACCGGCACGCTCGATACCACGCTCGTCTTCTATCCCGATGCCGACATGGACGGCGTGGCGGATTCGACAACGCCCATTACCTCCACCCCAGTTCTGGCACCGGGCGAACAGTTCGGCTTCATCATCGAAGCCACGGCCTCCACCACCCAGACGGGAACTGACCAGATCGATGTGGTCGCGACCTCCGTTCTGGACGCGACGGTTTCGGATGCCAATCTGGACGATCTGACGATTTCAACCGGCGCCATCATGGAAGTCGTGAAGTCGATGACGGTCGATCCGGCGTCGGGCACCGGCAACAACAATATCGTCGATAGCGGCGATGTCGTCACGATCACTCTGACATACTCCAGCACAGGTCTGGCCGCGGCCGACAACTACATCGTGCAGGATACGCTGGACGGACGACTTGTCTATGTCCCGAACAGCGCGACCTGGTCGGATACGACAGGCCCCCTGAGCGAGGCAAACGCCGCGAATGCAGCGGATGGTACGAACGGTGGGGGGCAAACGATCGCCTACTCCGCCGCGGGCCAGGACGTTCAGTTCATCGTCAGCCAGGTTCCCTCGGGCCGGTCGGGCAGCGTGACCTTCCAGGCAGTGGTGGCACCGGACGTTCCCTCCGGGATCATCCCGAACACCGCAACTCAGAGCGTGGATGGTACGGCCTTCCCAGATTCGAACACGGCCCAGATCACGGTGGACGAACAATACCGTCTCGAGATCGACGACACGCGCATCGCCCCCGACGGCACGCGTGACGGTACGGTCGCTTCCTCGACGGATACGGACGGAACCCCCAACGATATCGTGACGGATAACGTCGATGTATATCAGGGTGCGACGATCCCGTTCGAGTTCGTGATCTCAAACACTTCGAACGTGACGGACAGCTACACGCTGGATGTCAGCAACGTCGACTTCCCGGCCGGAACGACCTTCCGCATGGTGGCTGAAGACGGGGCGACACCGATCGTCGGGTCCGTTGGTCCGCTGGCGTCGGGTGAAAGCCGCAGGGTGACCCTGTTGGCCAAGCTGCCCACCGACGTTTCGCCCGTACCGACATCGGAATTCACCGCGAATGTGGTGGCAACCTCCGAGAACAGCGGCGCGTTCGACAGCTCGACTGCCGAATTCACCGGTCAGGTACTGGCCTCGGCCATCGACCTTGAAAACAAGGTTGTAGGCTCCGAAGGGGACGGTGCGAACCCGACCAACGGCGCGAATCCGTGGGTGACTTCGACAACCGATCCCGGCGTTGCCGTGACCTTCCCGATGAACGTCGAGAATGGCGGCACGACATCGGACAGCTTCAACCTGTCGCTGGCCCAGCCTCTGCCCACAGGATGGACCGTTGAGTTCCAGCAGCTGGATGGCACGGTCGTGTCGAATACCGGCACCATTCCGGCAGGTGGCAACCTCGACTTCAATGTCGTGATCCGTCCGCCAGAAGGTCAGGCACCCGGTGATACGCTGATCGACATCGAAGTGGCCTCTGCCGTTACCGGTCAGTCCGACCGTATCGTCAACCAGGTCACGGTGAACGAAGTCATCGACGTCGCCATCGAAGCCGATCAGGAGACTCAGGCAGCACCCGGCGGTATCGTCGACATGGTCCATATCGTGACCAACAACTCGAACATCGCCATCACCGAAGGCGCGATCTCCGAAGCTGGTCTGACCGATTTCTCGGGCGCCATCTACTGGGATGCCAACGGCAACGGCGTGATCGACAGCACCGAAGTCATCGTCGACAACTTCGATGACCTGATCGATGGCGTGGCGCCGGGAAGCAACGGCATCGCACCCGGCGATCAGATCCAGTTGATCTACCGTGTTCAGACACCGTCTTCCGCTATCCCGGGCGTGTCCGAGATCGGTACCTTGACGCTGGCGACTGCGCTGAACTCCGGTCTGGCGACCGACAGCAACACGGCGAACAACGAAGTCAGCGACCAGGTGGTCGTGGTCTCCGGTGACGTCACGCTGACCAAGCGCCAGTACATCGATCCCCTGTGCACCGGTGCGGTGGGTACTTTCACCACCAATCGGCTGGACGTGGAGCCCGGCCAGTGCATCCGCTACCAGATCGAAGCGGCCAACACGGGAACGACCAACGCGGGCAACGTCCGCATCCGGGATACGGCGCCTGCCTATTCCCTGATCGAAACCTGCGGCGGGGCGTGCAGCTACAGCGTCTACCCGGCGGAGCCTTCCTCCAGCGTGACCATGACCGGCACGACTGCGGAGAGCTTCCACAACACGGTTCTCCCGGGTGATTTCGCCCGCCTCGAGTTCACCGTGAAGGTCGCTGAGTAATCGACCCCAGTCACCCGGCCTGCGGGCCGGGTGACACCCTCTCCCCCCATTCTCCTATTATTTCGGGTATCTGTGCCATGCGTCCTTCGTCGCCAATCCTTCAACTGTGGGCCAGCGCCATCGCCGCTCTGCTGTCGATGCTGGTCGCACTGTCCCTGCTTGCCACTCCCGCCATGGCGGTCGAGGCGGGAACCCGGATCATCAACGTCGCGTCGGCACATTATTTCAACACCCGGCTCGGCATCACCGAAACCGTCCTGTCGAACCGCGTCGAAGCCGTGGTAGCCGCGGTCCCCGCGCTCGAAATAGAAGGTCATTCCGATCTGTTGCTTTCGGCAGGCAACTGGGGCGAATTCCATTTCAAGGTTTCCAACACCGGCAATGCACCCATTCTCGCCGCCTGGCGCATCGCACATGCGGGGCCCGCCGGCATGATGATGGCCACCGACCTGTTTCAGGACATGGAAGGCAACGGGCGGATCGACCGGGCCGATCCCGTGATGCTGCGTGAAAACATGCTCGATCTGCCGGTCGGTGAAACCATGCACCTTATCTACCGGTTCTCGATTTCCCCTTCCGCGCACCTCGAGGCTTCGATGGAGAGTGAACTGCTGGTCGAAGGAATCTCACCCGCGACGGATATGCCGGTGATCCATCACGGTACGGCCACCGGCAAAGTCTCGATCTCGAACCACATTCTACAATTGCGCAAGAGCGTCGAGCACGCAGAGACCGAAGATGGCATGCTGCTGTCCTATACGCTCGACCTGCACAACAACGGCAAGGAAGACATCGAGGTTTACGACGAGGTAGGCGGTTCGCCGATCCGGATTGACGGTGCGCGCGCAGCGGGCGTTCTGGTCTACGACCCGGTGCCGCTCAACACGCGGTTCGTACGGATCGACGAGAACGCCAACCTGATGGAGCTGTTCCACGTTCACGGGACGCCGCAATTCGATTTCGTCACCGCCCCGCCGGCAGACCTTGCAACCGTCGATGCCGTGGCTTTCCTGTCGCCGAAGGACTACGCCATTGGACGTATGTCGCGGGTGGGCTTCACGGTAGAAGCCCTGACATCGCGCGGCCCGGTCGATGTGTTGAACATCGCCGAAACCTATCACCTCTCCGATGAAAACGTGGCCCGGATCGGATCGAACGAAGTGGGCATGGCCCTCTTCGAAGATATGGAAATGTCCGAGGCGCTCAGCTTCATGGACCCCGCCACAGGGGCGGAGATGGAGTTTGCCGATACCGGCATGGATACGGGTCTTCGGCTCATCGCCGGTCGCTGCAATACGACGCCGGAAATCGATGTGATCGAAATCGCGGTGCGCAGCGAGCGGACCGGGGATGAAGAATTGATCCGCGCCACCGAAACAGCGCCAAACTCGGGTGAGTTCCGCTCCGCCCCCATGCCGATCGTGTCGATGCAGTCGCCGGTATCATTCGACGGGGTCATCGCTTCGGGGCAGGCCGATACGCTTCATGCCACGTCCGAATGCGCCGGGGATTCCGCCACCGGCCACCTGCAGGTCGAACCCGGCGGCTTCGTCTTCGACAGCATCACGAACGAGCCTGTTTCGCGCGCGACTGTCATGCTGATGGACATGTCGGGCCATCGCATGGCGATGGTCGAAACGGCACAGAACGGCTTCTTCAGCCTAGGCCATGCACATACCGATACCTATCGGATCGAAGTGCGCCCGCCCGCCAGCTATGAATTCCCCTCCACCCGCACGGCGTTCAGTGGTTTCGAGCGCCGGGTCGAGATGGAAGGGTCCTACGGGCATGCCTTTTCCCATACCAGCGGTCCGGTCTTCCTGATGGATGTGCCGCTCGATCCCTACTACGGGGTGCCGCTGACGTTGGAGAAATCCGTCAACAAACCGGAAGTGCAGGCCAATGAATTCGTGCTCTATACGGTCAAGGCCACCAACAACATGCGGCAATCCCTGCAGCAGGCCAAGGTTGCGGACAAGTTTCCGCGCAATGCCCTCTATATCCCCGGCTCCGCCCGGCTGGGCGGCGAAACGATTGCGGATCCGGTGCTGAACGAGGCGGGTCAGCTGGTTTTCGATATGGGGGAGATCACCCCCCTCGGTTCAAGATCACTCGAATATCTTGTGCGGTTCACGCCGACCACACAGGCCGGCAAGCGCATCAACGAGGCGGTGTTGTCGGGCTATCAGGCGGGGACCGGTCAGCACCGCGAATCCAACATCGCGCGAGCCGAAGTGCGGCTCAACCCCGAAGGTGGCGTGTTTTCCCGGCGGGCGTCGATCATGGGTTCCGTCTACCTCGACTGCAACGAAAATGGCCTGCGGGACGAGGCGGAAGAACTGGGTGTTCCCGGTGTGCGTATCGTAACGCAGGAAGGCATCAGCGTCGTCACGGACAAGGACGGGCGCTATTCGCTCTTTGGTCTGCGCCCCGTATCGCATGTGCTGGCGTTGCAGACGGAAACCCTGCCCGAAGGGGCGGAGCCGCTGGCCAGCCGTGTGGGTGACATGGGGCGCCCGGGATCGCGCATGGTCACCCTCTCCCGCGGTGCATTGCAGGCAGAAGACTTCCCCCTGATCGGATGTGAACGAGACATTCGCGGCGATGTCGTGTTGCGGCACCGCAAACTGTCCGACCGCGAGGGGAAGGATGCAAACCTGCTGTCCGACCTTCCCATCGACACGACGACACCCGATCAGCGCAGCGCCCGCAGTGAGGCAGGCCTTTCCACCGGGACCCAGATCTACCGTGGCGAGGATCTGACCCCGCCGGAGGACACTGACGGGGCAGGAGCAAGTGAGGGTACCGCGACCCTCGAAGACCTGATCCGCGACATGGAAAAGGGGTTCGATTTCATCGACCTGTCAGACGGGCAGGACGCCCCCCGTCGGACTACCAACATTCGCGTCAAAGGTCCCCTCGACCTCGCGCTCCACGTTGAAGTCAACGGGGAGCGGATCGGCTCGGGTCGTGTCGGCGAAAGCGTCATATGGGAGCGGGGCGGCATCAAGGCGATGGAACTCGTGGCCGTCAGGCTCAACCCCGGTCCCAACAGCATTCGCCTGATCGGAACCGATCCTTTTGGCATCCCCCGGCGGGAAAAGACGATCACCCTGAACGCCCCGGGCGATCCCGCGACCCTCGAAATCATCGCGCCGCCCAACGCGCCCGCCATTCAGGGTACCGTGATCCCGGTGGTCGTACGGCTGTTGGACAACCGCGGTGCCATTGCGCAGGGCTCCGCCGTCGTGACCCTTGAAGCGCGCGGTTCGGTCTGGGACGTGACGGACATTCGCGAGGAACAGCCCGGCATCCAGGCCTATGTCGACAATGGCGAAGCAACCTTCGGGCTTCTCGCTTCCCAGGCGGCGGGGCCGCAGGATATCTCTGCCAGAACCAGCTTTGACAGTGCGAAGGCCCGTATCATGCTGATCCCGGATCTGAAGAGCCGCCAGCTCGTCGGGATCATCGAAGGTTCCGTCGGGCTGAAGCGCGGCCATGACATGATCGATACCGATGCGCTGGGCCCCTTCGAGGATACGACAACCGGCCTGCGCGGCCAGCTTTATCTGAAAGGGCGGATCCGGGGTGGCGCCCTGCTGACCCTGCGCTATGGCAGCGACCGGGACGCCGACGAACGGCTCTTCCGCGATATCCGTGCCGATCAATACTACCCGGTATATGGCGACAGTTCGGAGCGCGGATTTGATGCGCAGTCTTCCTCCAACCTCTTCGTGAAGGTGGAGCGGGGGGCCTCGTACATGCTCTATGGCGATCTTGCTATCGAACCGGCGGACCCCGCCTTTGCGCTGGGCGGCTATCGCGGGCTGACCACGGGGGCCAAGGTCCACCATGAGGGGGAGCGCGTGAAGGTTTCGGTCTTTGCGGCGCGCACGGACCAGCAGTCGCGGGAGGTGGAATTTGCCGGTCGCGGTGTTTCAGGCCCCTATGATGTGAACCTTACCGACTACCGGGAAGGCAGCGAACTGGTTGAGATCCTCGTGCGGGACGAGGACTCCGGCGAGGTGTTGAGCACCCGCAAACTGCGCCGCCTCACGGATTACGTGCTCGATTATTTCCTGAACACGATCATCTTCGACGTGCCGGTGGCCCAGCAGGACGATGAAGGCAATCCCGTATCGGTGCGCATTTCCTACCAGGTGGAGGGGCGGACGGCTGAGAAATACTGGCTTTACGGCGGTCAGGTGGTCGCGGATGTAAGCGAGCGTCTGAAAGTCGGCCTGCGCAATGTGCAATCCGACGGGCGCCACGGAACGGCAGAGCGCTTCGGGGTGACATCAGCCTTTGCCGAAGCACGTATCACGCCCCGGGATACCGTGGTCGTCGAAGTGGCACAGAGCGGTGATGTCGCAGGCAACAAGGGCGAAGCGGTGCGTATCGCAGCCGAACATGTTTCGGAAAACGCCCGGGTTCACCTCGAAGCCTCCCACGCGTCGGAGTTTTTCGACATACAGAACGCCCCGACCCGGAAGGGCACAGGGCAGGCAAGGCTCAGCTATGAATATCGCCTGTCGGAACGGCATACCCTGTCAGGCAACGCGGAATACGTGATCGATAGCCTCTCAGGGCGGGAATATCTCGCGGCAGAGGTGGCCCTGCGGCGGGTCATCGACGAAACGCTCATCCGCGTGGACGGGCTGCGCTATTCGCGGGAGCTGCGCGATGTGTCGGGCGAACCGACGGAATGGGCGCTGCTGCACGGTGTCGAATGGCGCCCGATCGCGGATGGGAACCTCGAACTCGACCTCCAGTTCGAACTGCCCGTGCATGAGACCGAATTCAATGTCGGCAGCCTTCTGATCGGGGCGGATTACAGGCTGAACGAACGTATGCATGTCGTCGGCCTCGTGGAGCTGTCCTTCGGGCCGGAAGGCTCTCGGGTGGACCGCGCGGACATCGGTATGACCTACCGCATCACCGACTGGCTGGACGCGCGCAGTGGCATCGTCACCGGCGAGGCCGCAACGCGCCAACTGAAGCAGGGGTTCGACGCCGATTTTTCACTCAATGAGCGGATATCCTGGCGCTTTGGGCTGGAACACAGCTTTGACATGGGAACGAGCGGCGATGGATTGACCAGTCTTTCCCTCGGCGGAAAATGGGAATCGGAGGATGGCCTCTGGATCGCGGAAGGAACGCTGGACCAGACATGGGAAGATGACGGCTATACCGGCTTTTCCGATGTGGGGATCGCGGGCGCATTGAGCCCCGAGGTGACCTTTCTCGCCCGGAGCCGTTACGCCTATGACGCCCGCGGCGCCGGGCCGAGCCAGCGCCGGCACCGCATGCGGGTGGGGGCATCCTACCGCGCGATAGACGATTCCCGCCTGAAGGTCCTCGCATGGTACGAGAACCGCATGGAGGGGCAGTCTTTCACCACGTCGGACCATTTGTGGTCCGTGGCAGGCACCTATGACGTGAATTCCGATTTCTATGTCAACGCGAAGTACGCCGGGCAGCGCGCGTCCTACAATGTTCCCGGCAGCCTGCGGGCCAAATCACTGATGCAGTTGGTGCAGGCCGGCCTTACGTGGGAACTGCTGGCGGACCGGTTCCATGCCACGCTCAATGGGTTCCACATGTGGGATTCCGACGGCTATTCCAGTCAGGCCGTCGGGCTGGAGGCGGGCTTCGTGCTGGCGGATGGGGCGATGATCTCTGTTGGCTACAACCACGCGAAAGACGCCCTGCCTTTCGATCAGGAGCAGTTTCAGGAGGGCCTCTTCCTGCGGCTCCGGCTCAAGCTGGATGAAACCCTTTGGGGGCTGCTCGACAGGTTCCTCGGAGGCTGATGATCCGGGCACAAAGGCTCCCGGGTTATTCGCGCCAGTCGAAGAAACCCTCGCCCGCGTCTTTCAACAGACGGCGGGCGAGGTCCCGGCCCGCCTCGGCCCCGTCCTCGACCGCGCAGGTCACGGTATCGGCAATGGCTTCGGACCCATCGGGGCGCAGCACCTCGCCCCGCAGGGACAGGCGCTTGCCGTCGAGTTCGGCCAGCCCCGCAATCGGCGTTTCGCAAGACCCGTCGAGTTCGGCCAGAAAGGCCCGCTCCGCAGCAAGCCGCAGGCCCGTTTCATCGTCATGGATCGCCGCCAGCATCTCTGCCGTACGGGTGTCATCGGCGCGTCTTTCGATCCCGATGGCCCCCTGTGCCACGGCGGGCAGCATGACATCGGGGTGTATCGGGCTTTGCGGAACATCCTTCATCTGCAGACGGTTCAGCCCTGCCATGGCCAGAAATGTCGCCGCCGCGACGCCTTTTTCCAGCTTCATCAGCCGTGTTTGCAGATTGCCCCGGAATTCAACCACCTCAAGGTCGGGCCGCCGCAGTTTCAGCTGCGCCCGTCGGCGGAGGCTGGAGGTGCCGACGACCGTTCCTTCGGACAGTTGGTCGAGCGTGCTGGCCCCCGGGCAAATGAAGGCGTCCCGCACGTCTTCGCGCGGCAAATAGGTATCCAGCAACAACCCCTCGGGCTGAAGCGTGGGCATATCCTTCATCGAATGAACCGCGATGTCGATCGACCCCGAGAGCAAGGCATCCTCGATCTCGCGAGTGAAGAGCCCTTTTCCCCCGATTTCCTTCAGCGGGCGGTCGATGATGCGATCCCCGGTCGTCTTGATGACAACGATGGTGAAGGCTTCGAACGGCAGATCGAAGGCATGGGCCAGCCGGTCGCGCGTTTCATGGGCTTGGGCCAGCGCAAGCGGGGAGCCGCGTGTGCCGATGTTGAGCGGTGCGCGGGGGGAGGGGAGCTGGGACGTCATGCGCCCTTCCTAGCGGCAGGTCGTCACACTGCCAACACTTGTATCCCACCCGCCCTGCGTTACATGATGCCTCCGGACAGAAACCCCCGAAAGTTCCAGATGACATCGCAAAAAACGATCCTCCGCGCCCTCGCCGGGGAAACCCTTCCCACACCCCCGATCTGGATGATGCGCCAAGCCGGGCGCTATTTGCCGGAGTATCGCGCGACCCGGGCGCAGGCGGGCGATTTCCTGTCGCTCTGCTATAACCCCGAACTCGCGGCGGAGGTGACATTGCAGCCCATCCGGCGTTACGGTTTCGACGCGGCGATCCTGTTTGCCGATATTCTGTTGGTGCCACAGGCACTGGGGGCCGACCTTTGGTTCGTTACCGGGGAAGGCCCGCGGCTTTCTACCGTGACGGAGCAGCGGGATTTCGACGCGTTGAAGCCAGCGAGCGATATTCATGACCACCTTGCCCCGGTCTATGAAACCGTTCGCATCCTGTCGCGTGAATTGCCGGGCGAAACGACGCTGATCGGGTTCGCCGGCTCCCCCTGGACGGTGGCCACCTATATGATCGCCGGGCGCGGTACGCCCGATCAGGGGCCTGCCCATGCGCTCAAGGCAGAGAACCGCGCGTTGTTCGAAGCATTGCTGGACCGCATCACCGAAGCGACCATTGCCTATCTCTCCGCGCAGATCGACGCGGGCGCCGAAGTGGTGAAGCTCTTTGATTCATGGGCCGGTTCACTGGAGGATCAGGATTTCGCGGATTATTCCATCGCGCCCATGGCCCGCATCGTCGCGGCCCTGAAGCAGAAGCATCCCGGCGTGCCGATCATCGCCTTTCCGCGCGGCGCGGGCGAGCGGTATGAGGGGGCCCATGCCGCCATCGGCGCCGACTGCATCGCCGTGGATGACGGCGTGACGGCGGAATGGGTGGCGGATCACGTCCAGACGCGGGGGTGCGTACAGGGCAACCTCAAATCCTCCCACATGGTAACGGGGGGCGACGCGCTCGTCCGGGAAACCCGACGCATCGTCGAGGCGCTGTCAAAGGGGCCGCATATCTTCAATCTGGGTCACGGGATCACCCCGGACGCAGACCCGGAGAATGTGCAACTGATGATCGATACGGTTCGCGGCGCGCGGGCCTAGGCCCATTTCGCAAGCGGCGGAAGGCTCATCAGCACGGCATCAGGATCGTGGCCGGTTTCCAGCCCGAACTTGGTGCCGCGATCGTAAACGAGGTTGTATTCCGCATAGAGCCCGCGATGACGCAGCTGCACGTCCTTGTCGGCGTCGCTCCATTCGGTCTGACGGTGGCGTTCGACGAGCGGCAGATAGGCCGGCAGAAACGCCGATCCGACGTCACGGGTCAGCTGGAAGTCAGCCTGCCAGTCGTCGGTGTTGCGGTCGTCGTAGAAAATGCCGCCGACCCCACGGGCACGTTTGCGGTGCGGGATGTAAAAGTAATCGTCCGCCCAGGCCTTGAGCTCCCGATAGAGCGTTTCGCCATGGGGGTCGCAGGCGCGTTTCATTTCCGCATGGAAATGCCGGGTGTCCTCTTCGTATTCGATGCAGGGGTTCAGGTCGGCGCCGCCGCCGAACCACCATGCGTGGGGTGTCCAGAACATGCGGGTGTTCATGTGAACCGCCGGGACATGCGGGTTCTGCATATGCGCCACCAGCGAGATGCCGGAGGCCCAGAACCGCGGATCCTCGGCCATGCCGGGGATACCCTTGCGCGCGGCCATGGCCATCTGGGCGCGTTCGCCCAGCAGGCCGTGGACAGTGGAAATATTCACGCCCACCTTCTCGAACACGCGGCCGCCGCGCATCACGCTCATTTCGCCGCCCCCCGCGTCTGAACCGTCTTCGCTGGTTCGGTGGGTCAGGGTCACGTCGAACCGACCGACGGGCCGGTCCGACAAGGGGCCAGTGCCATGGGCATCCTCGATGTCATGGAAGGCGGCCACGATGCAGTCGCGCAATTCACGGAACCATGCAGCGGCTTCGCGCTTCTCCGTTTCGAAGTCGGGCGTCATGCGGATGTTCCCCCCGGTGTGGCGGCGGATGCGTCGTCGAAGATCAAATCCCCGTGCTCCTTCATGTAGATGTGCAGCCAGGGCGTGAATATTTCCGGGCTTTCGCGCAACTCCGCCTCCAAATCCTGTCGGGTGATCCAGCGGGTGTCCATGACTTCATCCGGGTTGGGCCGCACAGACAGGTCACGCGGGGCTTCGGCGCGGAAGACTTCGACCACTTCATGCTCTGTCAGGCCCCCGCCCACATCGGCGCGGTATTCGACGCGCCCCCGGTATTCAGGCGTGAGGCCGGTAACCCCGAGTTCCTCTTCCAACCTGCGGCACGCGCAATCGGCATCGGATTCTCCCCAGAGCGGATGGGTACAGCAGGTATTCGCCCAATATCCCGGGGTGTGGTACTTCCCCAGCGCCCGCCGCTGCAAAAGGATTGCTCCGCCAGCCAAAACGAATACCGAAACGGCCATATGCCGGAGGCCGCGTTCGTGCACCTGCAGCTTGTCCATGGGGGTCAGTTCGCCGTTGACCCAGGCGGGTATCATGCTCGTATCCATGGCCGGTTCTGTCGCACAGATTTCGGGCGCAGGGCAACTGCGCGATCACGGTGACATGAAGGCGCAGGGCGTATGAGAAGCTTTACTCGCGCCCGGTACAGGCTAATCTTTGTGCTGGAACAGATAGGAGCAGCCCGATGAAAAAACTGATGATCATGGCTCTGGGAGCTTCCGTTTCCGGCGGCGCAGCCTTTGCGGATGCGCATATGTCGGGGGACGCCGAAGCAGGAGAAGACGTCTACCGCAAATGCAAATCCTGTCACGTGGTTGTTGCGGACGACGGAATGGAGATCCAGAAGGGTGGCAGGGTCGGTCCCAACCTTTACGGTGTCTATCAGCGTCAGGCGGGTAGCCTCGAAGATTACAGCTATGGTGATTCCATCGTGGCTGCAGGCGAAGCCGGTCTGGAATGGAACGAGGAAGAGTTCGTCGCCTACGTGCAGGACCCCAAGGGGTTCCTCGCGGAATATCTCGATGACAAGAAGGCAAAATCCAAGATGTCCTTCCGGCTGCGCGATGAGCAGGACGCAAAGGATGTCTGGGCCTATCTCGTTTCTGTCGGGCCGGAGGTCGAAAAGAGCGCTGACTGATCAGCGGCGGCGGGCAGGGGGCACCGCGCTTTCCCTGCCGATCCGCCGCTCAAGCGAAAGGATGGCCCATGCCTTCCGGGCCTGAAGATACCGGTATGGAAATGGCCGATTTCCTGCCTTACCTGCTCAACCAGGCGGCGGAGCAGGTCAGCCTCGAATTTCAACGCACGTACAAAGACAAATACGGCATGTTGCGCACGGATTGGCGTGTGCTCTTTCATCTCGGGCGCTACGGCGATTTGATCGCCACCGATATTGTGCAGCGGGCGCGGATTCATAAAACGAAAGTGTCCCGCGCCGTCGTGCGCCTAGAGGCCATGCGGTTTCTGGTAAGGGACGAAGTATCGACCGACCGCAGGCAGGAAATCCTGCGGCTCACCCCCGCGGGTGAACGTGCCTATGCCGACCTGTCGCGCATCGCCGACGATTACAATCAGAAGCTCTGGCGAAACATCACCCCGTCGGAGCGGAAGCGCTTTACCGCCTTCCTTGTTTCTTTGGCGGGCATGGACCAGCGGCGGAGGGGCTGAGGCCCCCTATCCGCCCGGTGGCAAAGCCGGTCAGTAGAGGCCCTGAATTTCCAGGGGCAGCTGGCGGACGGCGCGCTGTTTCAGGATGGTCTTCGGCGGCTGGCGCACGCTGGCGGCTTTCAGCCGGTCATACCGGCTGCTGGATGCGGCCTGAATGTCATGCTTGTTGCGCAGGATCGTCGGCCGCAGGAAGACGAAAAGCGTCCTGCTGGTGTTGTTCGCGCTGCGCGACTTGAACAATTCGCCCACCACAGGGATGTCGCCCAGCCCGGGCACCTTGCTTTCGCCGCTGGTGCTATCATCGCTGATCAACCCGCCCAGCACAACGGTGCCCCGGTTGTCGGCCATGACGGTGGTATTGATTACTCGCCGGTTGGTGATCAGGTCTGCCGCCCCCTGAACGTTCGCGTTCACGAGGTTGGAAATTTCCTGTTCGATGGTCAGCTGAACGACCCCGCCCGCAGTGATGCGGGGCACCACGTTCATGGTGATCCCGACATCGCGCCGCTCGATCGTAGTGAAGGGCGTCAGCGTGTTCCCCTGGGTGGAGAAGTTGCCGGTGCGGAACGGCACGTTCTGGCCCACGACGATGGTGGCGGGTTCGTTATCCAGCGTGGTGACAGACGGGGTGGACAGCAACCGGGCGCGTGTCGATTGCGACAGGGCCTGTACCAGCAGCCCGAATTCGTTGCTGGAGGCACCCAGCGTTCCACCCGTGGACAGGGCGGAGCCTGCGGGTACCCCCACGGCGGCGAGGATGGCGCTGATCGGTGTGCCGCCCCCGTTGCTGAAGGAGGTCGCGGCGATACCGCCCACGGGCAAGTTCTGGCCAAGCCCGAGTTGCGTGCCGAGCCGTTCCGCCACATCGCCGGAGACTTCGACGATCGCCGCTTCGATCATCACCTGTGGTCGGCGGACGTCGAGCGCCTTGATGAGGCTGCCGATTTCCTGAACCTGACGCGCGGTCCCGCGCACGATGATTGAGTTTGTTTCCACAGAGGCCGTGATCGTGACCGCATCGGGTTCCACCACACGGTCGAGCGGCACGAACCGCGATGCGGCCTCGGCTTCTGCACCTTCAGCCGCTACGGGCGCTGCGCCCACATCCTGCGCCACAGCGTTGGTGATGTCCGTCGCGTCGCCCACGGTTCCCTTGACGATCTCCGTGATGACTGCCGCGTCACCGTATTGCAGGTTGAACACGGTGGTAGAGACCGCCACGCGGGGATCGTTTGGCGGCGCCACATCCAGCGCGATGGCCAGATCGCGAATTTCGCCGATGTCGCTCGGCGTGCCGCGTACCAGAAGAAGGTTGGAGTTCGGATCGACCGACAGGCGCGCGCCCGTACCGGCCGGGCCCAGCACATCGAGGATCGCATTGCCCACCGCCGCTGCTTCCGCGCTGCGGAAACGAATGACCTCCGAGCGGACAGTGGCGTCGCCGTCGAAGGACAGGGCGATGGCCTTGATCCTGTCCACGTTGGCCCGCGTATCGGTAATGACGATGGCGTTGGGGTCATCGATTGCTTCGATATAGCCTGCTTCGGCAACCAGCGGGCGCAGGACGCGCACCGCTTCTTCCGATGGCAGCCGTGTCAGGCGCAGCATTTCCGTCACCACGTCCTGACTGCCTGCGAAAGGCGTCTCCGCGATGGTGGGGCCGCTGACCGTACGCGCTTCGGCTTCGGGTACGACCTGCCAGATCGTGCCCGCCTGCACGGCGATGAAGCCACGCACCTTCAGGATCGACTGGAAAAGCGACCAGACGCCTTCCTTGTCCAGCGCCTCGGCGGATACCACTGTCACATCGCCCGTGAGCCCGGGATCGAGCACCAGCGTCCGGCCCGTAATCTCGGAAATCTGTTCGACCAGAACGGAAATTTCTGCGTCCCGCAGGTTGATGACGAAGGTTTCATCCGATTGCGCCCGTGCCGGAAGCGTCAGCGCGACCGTCAGGATCAGGGCGATCAGACTATGCCAGAAAACCCTCATTGGAGGGGAAACGACATGACGATGGTTTTGCCGTTCCTCTCGACCTCGATACGCGCGATGCCCGAGGCCGCAACCGAATCGTAAAGCGCACGATCCTGTTCCACGTTACCTACTGCCTGACCATTGACCGTCGTCACCACATCGCCCGCCTGCAATCCTGCACGGCTTACACCCGTGTCATGTTCGTCGGCGATCCTATAGCCGTTGTCGGTCGGAACCAATCCTATTGTGTCCAGAACCTCGGCGGGGTTGGCCCTGATGCGTTCGCGCCACATGTCGATAAACCCCCGGGTAGAGGT
>NZ_LWGH01001045.1:0-7211 GCF_001635395.1 Sulfitobacter sp. HI0129
GAAGGTTCGGGTTCGTAGTCGACGGGGTGGATGGGCGACGGGATGGGTTTGAAGTTCAGGTCCTTTTCCGCCTTGCGCTGGCGCGGATCGGCGATGGGAACGGCTTTCATCAGCGCCTGTGTATAGGGGTGCTGCGGGTTTTCGAACACCCGCTGGCGCGACCCGAGTTCGACGATCCGACCGAGGTACATGACGCCGACCTGATGGCTGACCCGTTCCACCACCGCCATGTCATGGCTGATGAACAGGAATGACAGCCCCATTTCCAGTTGCAGTTCCATCATCAGGTTCAGCACCTGCGCCTGAACGCTGACATCGAGCGCCGAGACCGCTTCATCCGCGATGATGAGCTTGGGGTTGAGCGCCAGCGCCCGCGCGATGGCCACCCGCTGGCGCTGACCGCCCGAGAGTTCATGCGGAAAGCGGCGCATGAAGCTGCGGGGCAGTTCCACCCGGTCGAAGAGCATTTCCACCCTGTCGGTCACGGCCTTGCCCTTGAGCGTGCCGAAATTGTGGATCGGTTCGGCCACCTGATCCGCCAGTTGCATCTGTGGATTGAGCGAGGCGAAGGGATCCTGAAAGATCATCTGCATGTCCAGCCGCGCGGTGCGCAACTGGCTGTGGTTCAGCGCCATGATGTCCGTACCGCCGAGATTGATCTCGCCCGATTGCGGCTCCACCAGCCGCAGGATCGACCGGCCCGCCGTGGATTTTCCGCAGCCGGATTCCCCCACGAGGCTGAGCGTGCGGCCCTTGTTGATGGTAAAGGACAGATCCTCCACCGCGTGAACATTGGCCACGGTGCGGCGCAGAAAGCCCCCCGTTACGGGAAACCGGGTGGTGAGATTGCTGACCTTCAGCAGAACATCGTCCGTTCCCTTGATGGGCACGATTTCCTTGTCCTGCGTGCCCAGGAGCTTCATCGGCTCCGGATAGGGTTTCCCGGTCATCTCGCCCAGCTTGGGCACGGCGGCCAGAAGCGCCTTGGTATAGGGATGCTGGGGGTTCTCGAAGATTTCCTCGACCGGCCCCTCTTCGACCTTGTTGCCGCGGAACATGACGACGACGCGGTCGGCCATTTGCGCCACCACGGCCATGTCGTGTGTGATGAACATGACGGCGGTGCCGGTTTCGCGCTTGAGCCGGTCCATCAGGGCGAGAATTTCGGCCTGAATGGTCACATCGAGCGCCGTCGTGGGCTCGTCCGCGATCAGCAGGCGCGGCTCGCACGCCAGCGCCATGGCGATGACAACGCGCTGGCGCATGCCGCCCGAAAGTTCATGGGGATATTGCTTCAGCCGGCGCTCCGGCTCGGGGATACGGACCTGTCGCAGCAGTTCCAGCGCGCGGGCCTCGGCCTGCGAGCGGGACATGTTCCGGTGCAGGCGCAGCCCTTCGGTCAACTGTTTGCCGACCGTGAAAACCGGGTTCAGCGCCGTCATCGGTTCCTGAAAGATCATACCGATTTCATTGCCGCGAATGTGGCGCATCTGGTCCTGCGGTGCATTGGCCAGATCGATGGTAGCGTGATCCTTGCGGTCGAACATCAGTTCGCCGCCGGCGATCTCTCCGCCGCCAAATTCCACCAGCCGCATCAGCGACAGAGAGGATACGGATTTGCCGGAACCGGATTCACCGACGACGCAAACCGTCTCTCCGGGGTGGATGTCGAAGCTGACATTCTCGACCCCGACGACCGGGCCATCCTTGGTCTGGAACTCGACCCTGAGGCCCTTGATCTGGGCAATCGGATCCGATGTGGGCTGGTCGAGCATCCTGTTCGCGCCTCGCTGTTCGCTGTCTCGGGCAGACGCTACGGCCAAGGCCGGGGCAGTGTCAAACACCCGCAGAGCGTGAGGCGCCATCAGAACAGCGGTTTTCGCAAAACCGCCGGAGGAGGCTTGCAATTCCGGTGAAACATGTTTCGATACCGCTCATGCGTTCAGGGGAGAAATGGACGAAAACCGATGAAAATCGCGCATGAATTTGCGGTTCGGTGATCCCTCTCATCCTTTGGGCGACAAAGACCTGCGGGGTCTGCCCCGCAACAAAAACGTGGCACCAAACGTGTCCAACAAGGAGTGAAATATGCGAATGAAAACATTATTGCTGGGGGCCGCCGCGTCCGTGGCGCTGGCCCCGGCGGCCTTCGCGGATGCCCATACGGGCGAACGCGGTCGTGACGGAGAGGTCAAGATCATCTACTGGCAAGCGCCTTCGATTCTGAACCCCTACCTTTCGGGGGGTACCAAGGACATCGAATCAGCATCGCTTGTGATCGAACCCCTGGGTCGCTACGACGAGACCGGCGCGCTGGTGCCCTACCTCGCCGCCGAGATTCCCACCGTCGAGAACGGCGGCGTGAGCGAAGACCTCAAGTCCATCACCTGGAAGCTGAAAGAGGGCCTCGTCTGGTCCGACGGCACGCCGGTCACCTCCGCTGATGTCGTCTTCACCGCCGATTATTGCATGCACCCCGAAGGCGGCTGCGCACAGGGCGCGAAGTTCGACGGCGTCGCATCGGTCGAAGCGGTCGATGACCTGACCGTCAAGGTCACCTTCAACGAAGCGCAGCCCAACCCCTACGGGCCCTTCATGGGCGGCCAGTCCCCCATCATCCAGAAGGCCCAGTTCGAGGAGTGCATGGGTGCCAAGGCGCCCGAGTGCACCGAGGCCAACTTCAACCCGATCGGCACCGGCCCCTTCAAGGTGGTGGAATTCCGTCCCAATGACGTGATCACCATGGAAGCCAACGAAAACTTCCGTGAAGAAGGCAAGCCCGCCTTTGCCAAGCTGACCTTCAAGGGCGGCGGCGATGCGACGGCAGCGGGCCGCGCCGTCATGGAAACGGGCGAATTTGACTACGCCTGGAACATGCAGCTTGCGCCCGACGTGTTGGCCAAGATGGCTGAAGGCGGCAAGGGCACGCCCATTTCCGCGTTCGGTACACTGGTTGAGCGGCTGGAGATGAACCTGACCGATCCCTCCCCCGACCTGCCGGAAGGCGAGCGTGCGACGGTCGCACATCCCCACCCGATCCTGTCGGACGAAAAAGTGCGCCGTGCACTTTCCATGGCCATTGACCGCGAACTGCTGGTCGAAGTCGGCTATGGTCAGGCGGGTCGCGCGACCTGCAACCTCGTACCCGCGCCGGCGAACTATGCGTCCGACAATACCGAGTGCCTGACGCAGGACCTCGAAGGCGCCAAGGCGCTTCTGGAAGAAGCGGGCTGGACCGATACCGACGGTGACGGCATCCGTGAAAAGGACGGCATGGAACTGAGCCTGCTGTACCAGACCTCCACCAACGCCGTGCGTCAGGATTTCCAGGCGCTGATCAAGGATTGGTGGAACCAGATCGGTGTGGAAGTCGAACTGCGCAACCTCGACGCGTCGGTCTTCTTCGGCGGTGACCCCGGTTCGCCCGACACCTTCCAGAAGTTCTACGCGGACGTGGAAATGTACGCCAACAACTTCGACGGCACCGACCCGCAGGCCTATCTGGCGGCCTATCGCTGCGGCAATGAGCCGAAGCCGTCCAGCCAGTGGCAGGGCGAGAACATCAACCGCTTCTGCGACGAAGAGTATGACGCGCTGCTTGATGAACTGGCCAAGACCGGCGAGCTGGAGAAGCGCGGCGAGATCGCCAAGAAGCTGAACGACATGCTGACCAAGGAATCGATGACCATCGTACCGCTGGTTGACCGTGGCCGTGTTTCCGCAGCCTCCAACACGCTGGGTGGCGTTGTCCTGAACACTTGGGACTCCGAGCTCTGGAACGTGGCTGACTGGTATCGCAAGAAAGAAGAGTAACGCAGCCTCTGCGTGAAAGCCCTGCCCCGCTTGCGCGGGGCGGGCATTCGTTTACGCTCCGATGCGTCCCCTCCCCCAAGACCCGAAGACTGACCTGCAAAGGCGCCGCGCATGCTGACTTTCACCATCCGACGACTTGTTCTGTCGATTCCGACGCTTTTGTTCATCAGCCTAGTGATCTTCCTGCTGCTGCAACTCGCCCCCGGCGATCCCATGGCGCAGGTCCCGCTGACCGTCCCGCCGGAAGTGAAACAGAAAATGCGCGAGGCACTGGGCCTCGGGCAGCCGATCTACGTGCAATACTGGAAATGGTTGGTCCAGTTCTTCTGGATCGAGCCGCAGGTCTTCATCGACTGGCTGACCAACAGCAGCGCGTGGTTTTCATGGCTGCCCGATACCGCCCTGGCCGAGGGCAAGCAGCGCGTGATCTCATGGCAGACGCGCTCCCCCGTGATGGACATCGTGATGCAGCGGATGCCGCAGACGCTCTGGGTTGTCGGTCTGGCCTATATCGTGGGCATCCTGATCGCCATTCCCATCGGGATCTATTCGGCCTACCGGCATTATTCGATCTTCGATCAGGCGGGTACTTTCGTCACCATGGTGGGCTTTTCGATCCCGCCCTTCTTCACCGGCCCGCTGCTGATCGTGATCTTTTCGGTCTATCTGGGCTGGCTGCCGTCGATCTATGACACCACGCATGTCGTCCGCGACTGGGCCAGCTTCAAGGTGCAGTTCCAGCAGATGATTATGCCCGTGATGGTGCTGGCACTGCAGACCACCGCGCAGATCAGCCGCTACATGCGCGGCGCCATGCTGGACAACCTCAATCAGGATTACGTGCGCACGGCCCGCGCCAAGGGGCTGAAGGAAAGCGTCGTGGTCATGGTGCACGTGCTGCGCAACTCGATGATCCCCGTCGTCACCGTCATCGCACTGGGAATGCCCGCCATCTTCGGCGGGGCCATCATCACCGAGAACGTCTTCAAGGTGAACGGCATCGGACAGCTGCTGCTGACGGCGCTCTTTGCCAATGATATCCCGATGGTGATGACGCTGACCTTCATCTTCGCGATCCTGATCGTGCTCTTCAACCTCATCGCCGATGTGCTCTACGGCCTGCTCGACCCGAGGATCCGCTATGACTGAACAGGCCGTCCCCGCCAGCCCCATAGAGGCCGATATCGAAACCTTCGGCGCGCTTCAGGACAAGGAGCCGCCCAAGCCGCCGCGCAGCCAATGGCGCGATGTCTGGGACCAGTTCCGCCAGCACAAGGGCGCGCTCTTCGGCGGCTTTTTCCTGCTGTTCATCACGCTGGGGGTCATTTTCGGCCCCCTGCTCTGGGACGTGGACCCCAAGAAGCTGGACATCCGCAATAAGGACTGGCGCCCCATCTACACGTTGCTTTGGGACTCTTCCGCGAAGGCCGGTTGGCTGCACCCCATGGGGACGGACAACCTTGGCCGGGACATCATGGCCCAGTTGATCTATGGCGGGCGGGTGTCCATGGCCGTGGGCTGGACGGCCATGGGGCTGGCGCTGATCATCGGCACCGCCATCGGTGTGGTGTCTGGATATTTCAAGAAGCTCGACTTCTGGCTGATGCGGTTCACCGACCTTGTCCTGTCGCTGCCGATCCTGCCACTGCTGCTGGTCGCGGTGACGCTGTTCCGCCAGCCGCTGCGCGCCAACTTTGGGCCGGAGGGGGGCATGTTCATCCTCATCGTCGGCGTCATCGGACTGACATCGTGGATGCAGACCGCGCGGATCGTGCGCGGCGATATCCTGGCCCTGAAGGAGCGGGAGTTCATTTTGGCAGCGCGCAGTATCGGAACGCGGCCCGGTAAGATCATCCGCCGTCACCTTCTGCCCAACGTAATCTCGCCTATCATGGTGTCCGCCACGCTGGGTCTCGCCACTGCGATCATCACGGAAAGCGCGCTCAGCTTTCTTGGCGTGGGCTTTCCGTCCGATTTCCCGACTTGGGGCAAGCTGTTGTCGGACGCGGTGCCGCGGATGCAGGAATTCCCCGAGCGCGTGCTGCTGCCGGGCATCGCCATCTCGCTCACCGTGCTGAGCGTCAATTACCTGGGCGACGGTCTGCGGGACGCACTCGACCCGCGCATCCGGGGGCGTTGAGGCGAAAAGAACAGTGTTCCGAAAGCAGTGGCAGCGGGTGGACCTTACCCCTACCGTGTCATAGCTTCCGGAACATTATCGCGCCGCCAAGGCTGTTAGGCGGAACCCTGTCCGGGCACCCGGGGTTGTAGATCCATCATAATGTCTTGATGCACAATTTCTGGCGCTGCAGATCATGGGCATCCTCTGGTCCGACCCGAAAGCCGCATCATGTACGAATCCCTCGGTATCGAATTTCTGGACGCGCGTCAGGCGTCTGTCGTCCTTGCCCTGATACTGGGCCTGACCTTCGGCTTTCTGGGGCAGCGCACCCGTTTCTGTTTCCGCCGCGCGCTCGTGGGGGAGGACCGGCGCCAGGCCGCGGCGATCTGGGTAACCGCGCTGGCGGTTGCGATCCTCGGCACGCAGGCCACCGTCGCGGCGGGATGGATCTCTTTCGACGATCACCGCTTCATGGTTTCCCAGATGCCCGCGATGGCCATCATCGCGGGCGGTCTGGCCTTCGGAGCCGGAATGATCCTGACCCGGGGCTGCATTTCGCGGCTCACGGTGCTGACCGGCACCGGCAACCTGCGGGCGCTTATGGTCATCCTCATCTTCGCCGTTGTGGCCCACGCCACGCTCAAGGGCGTGCTGGCGCCGATGCGCGTTGCGCTGGGGTCCGTCACGGTGGACATGGGTGCCGCCACCAGCATCGGCAACCTGCCCGGCGGCGCGCTGGTCTGGGCAGCGGTCATGGCCGCGCCCTTGCTGGCCTATGCTGCGTTCTCTGGCACCCCTGCGCGCCATTTGATCATGGCGGGAGGCATCGGCCTTCTGGTCCCGATTGCATGGGTCGGCACGGGCTATCTGCTCTATGATGATTTCGACCCGATCGTGATGGAAAGCCTTTCCACCACCTCCGCCTCTTCCGAAGCGCTGTTCTTCGCCATTGCCAGCAGTTCGATCCCGGCGGGCTTCGGCACCGGCTTCATGGGGGGCATCGTGCTTGGCGCTCTCGTGGGTACGCTCATCTTCGGCGGCTTCACCTGGCAGACCTTCACCTCCCCCGGGCAGACGGGCCGCTACATGGCGGGCGGCGTGTTGATGGGGGCCGGGGGCGTTCTGGCGGGCGGCTGCACGCTGGGCGCGGGGCTTTCGGGCGTGCCGACGCTGTCGGTCGCGGCGCTTCTGGCCATCACCTCCATCGGAGTGGGCGGGGTGCTGACGCAGGCGCTGCTCAGCCGAGCCGGCTCCGCAGGCGCCGCAGCATCAGCCA
>NZ_LWGH01001046.1:0-357 GCF_001635395.1 Sulfitobacter sp. HI0129
CTTCCGGGAGATTTCTATCCTTAATATCTTTTCGATACTTCTGAATTTCGGTGTCGAACCTGTCCAAGCAAAATAGAAATCTTCGATTATTTGGATCTCGTTGAACTGTTTCAATCAGCCCTTGGTACGCGGTACCTAGAAGGTATTCAGTGCAAGACTGTACGTTTATCAATCGTAAAAGGTCAGACTTGAACCGAGACTCATTCACTGTAGATGCTTTCGCTATACAGTCTTCTATGAACTCCCTCACAACCCCGACAGACATATTGAAGAGCGCCTCATATCGACCCGAGTCGCATTCAAATCGTTCCACATGTGCTTTTTTCGGGAGAAGTTTGCCTAAGGAAGTGTCGCCCA
>NZ_LWGH01001047.1:0-781 GCF_001635395.1 Sulfitobacter sp. HI0129
GTCCTGCCCAGCATGCGCCGCCCGGCGCGCGCCTATGTCCGCACCTTCGTGGAAGCGGGCGAAGCCACGGTGTTCATCGCGATCATGTGCGCCATTGCCGGGATCGTCGTGGGCTGCCTCGGCCTGACCGGCCTTGGGTCGAGCCTGTCGCAGAACCTCATCGCGGCCTCGGGCGGCAGCATCTGGCTGCTCCTGATCTTCTCGGCCATCGGCTGCATCATCCTCGGGATGGGGGTGCCGGTGACGGCGACCTATATCATCCTCGTGATCCTGATCGGCCCGGCCTTCGAACAGCTCGGCATCAACAAGATGGGCGCGCATATGTTCATCTTCTACTTCGGCACGCTGTCCTTCCTGACGCCGCCGGTCTGCCTGTCGGTCTTCGTGGCCTCGTCGATTGCGCGCTCCGCTCCGATGAAAACGGCGCTCGAGGCCCTGAAGCTCGCGGTGGTGGCCTATATCATCCCCTTCGCCTTCGTCCTGAACCCTGCCTTCCTTCTGCAAGGAACCCTGGTCGAGATCGGCGCGGCCATCATCGGCGGCGTGGCTTCGGTCTTCCTGATCTCGGCTGGGCTCGTCGGGTATCTGGCGCGGCGGGTGTCGGTGGTGATGCGGCTGGTCCTGATCGCAATCGGGGTGGCCAGCTTCTTCCTGACCGGCCTGCACCCGGCCTTCGCGCTGCTGCCGCTCGCGGCCATTGTCCTGCTCTATGGGCAACAGAAGCTGATGGGGGGAAGCGCGGCCGGCGCANNACATGCTGTGGGTCAGCGATTTCACCTAT
>NZ_LWGH01001048.1:0-413 GCF_001635395.1 Sulfitobacter sp. HI0129
ACGAAGCTGGAGTTGGCGCCGTTTTCCAGCAGCCGCCGCACGAGGTAGGCCAGCAGGTCGCGATGCGCGCCCACCGGCGCATAGATCCGGCAGCGCGTGCCGTTCTGCTTCATCACGATATTGTGCAGCGTCTCGCCCATGCCATGCAGCCGCTGGAATTCAAAGCTTTCGGGGTCCTCGGCCATGTGCAGCACCGCGGCCACCGTATGGGCGTTGTGGGTGGCGAACTGCGGATAGATGCGGTCCGTCATGTCCAGCAGCTTGCGCGCGTTCGCGATGTAGGAGACATCCGTCGCCGCCTTCTGGGTGAAGACGGGGAAGCCATCCACCCCCTCGACCTGCGCGCGCTTGATCTCCGTGTCCCAGTAGGCGCCCTTCACCAGCCGCACCATGATGCGCCGGTCGTGCCTCTG
>NZ_LWGH01001049.1:0-211 GCF_001635395.1 Sulfitobacter sp. HI0129
AGTTGAAGGAAGGGGGAATCATGGTTCTGCCGGTGGGCCAGTCGGACGCGGTACAGCACCTAATCCGGGTGCGGAAAACCGCCAACGGCCTTGAATACGACGAATTACGCGCCGTTCGATTTGTTCCACTGCTGGAAGGATTGGGAAAAGAGACGTAAAGAGTTTACGATAATCCCGAACCCCGGAGCACATGGGGACAGCAGAACGAGGA
>NZ_LWGH01001050.1:0-417 GCF_001635395.1 Sulfitobacter sp. HI0129
GCCCCGACAGCGGCGAACAGGCGGCCATAGCCATCCATTCAGAAGCCGCCCTGCGCGCGCTCTGCATCAATCCCGAACTGGCACTGGGCGAACGCTACATGGAAGGCACGCTGACCTTCCCCAATACCACGCTCGATCATTTCCTCGCGGTCATCCTCCGCAACCGGCGGCTGGGGCGGATGCCGTCATGGGTCAATGCCTCCAATACCGCTCGTTTTCACCTGCGCCGCTGGATCCAGAAAAATGCACCCTCCCGGGCACGGGCCAACGTGGCGCATCACTACGACCTGTCGGACGATCTCTACCGGCTCTTCCTCGACGAGGACATGCAGTATTCCTGCGCCTATTTCGCCCGGCCGGACATGACGCTCGAAGAAGCGCAGGCCGCCAAGAAGGCGCATATCGCGGCCAAGCTGC
>NZ_LWGH01001051.1:0-2107 GCF_001635395.1 Sulfitobacter sp. HI0129
AGCGAAAGCGGTGGATGGCCAGCAACAGGATCATCATTCGGCGCCGGCAGACTGGGCATTGAAGGTGAACAGCTTTTCGCCCGCAATGGTATATCCATCGATCAGGCCCTGGGCCCGCGGGCCGGTCAACCAGTCCTCCAGCGCGCGGGTCGCGTCGGCTTTCACGTGGGCATGCCGCTCCGGGTTGACCGGGATATAGGCGTATTGGTTAAAAAGGATAGGATCCCCCGCAAAGACGATGTCCAGCCCCGCCTTGTTTGCGAAATTGAGCCAGCTTGCGCGGTCGGACAGGATATAGGCCTCCAACCCGGCGGCGGTATTGAGCGCGGCCCCCATGCCGGAACCGACGGGTTTGTACCAATCACCAAAGCTTTCCGGATCCAGATCGGCGGCTGCCCAGAGCGCGAGTTCCTTCTTGTGGGTGCCGCTGTCATCCCCGCGGCTGACGAAGGGAGCCAGCGCGGTGGCGATGGAACGAAATGCCATGGGCGCATTCTCCGCCACGCCTGCGGTGGCCGGATCGTTCTGCGGCCCGATCAGGACGAAGTCGTTATACATGATTTCGCGGCGATGTGTGCCATAGCCCGCTTCGACGAAGGCGTCTTCGGCCTTGCGGGAATGGACGAGTATCGCATCCACATCCCCCGCCTCTCCGAGGCGGAGCGCCTGTCCCGTCCCCACGATGAGCAGTTGAACCTCCAGCCCTGTATCTTCCTGAATGGCGGGCAATAACAGGTCGGCAAGGCCGGAATTGGCGAAAGAGGTGGTAACGGCCAGCTTCATCGTTTCGGCCTGTGCGGCGAAGGCGAAGAACAGGGCGGCAGTAATGGTAAGAATACGCGTCATTCGAGAATGTCTCCCCTCAGGAAAGCGGCCAGTTCGGCTGTGCGCGGGCTGCGCAGACATTGTTCCGCCGGGCCGGACTCGTGAACGGTTCCGTTAAACAGGAACAGAATATCCGTGGCAAGGCGCTGCGCCTGGGCAAGGTCATGCGTGGACATGACGATCCGCGTCCCCGCATCATGCGCCTTTTGCAGAAGCGTCTCGATCTCCCGCATCGAACGCCCGTCCAGATTGGCGCAGGGCTCGTCCAGAAACAATATATCCGGTGAACGGATGAGCGCGCGTGCGAGGGCAAGCTTCTGCTTTTCACCGCCCGATAGCTGCGGGGCGGGCCGATCCAGCGCGCCCGAAAGGCCGATGGCCCCCGCCCAGTGTTCGACAGCTTCCGCGATATCCTTTTGCCGCGCCCCTGCAAGGCGCAGCGGATAGGCGAGGTTTGCCCGCACGCTTCGGCGCAGCATGATGGGGCTCTGGAACACGTAGCCCTGACGCTGGCGCGCCTCTGCCGCGGGGAGCGACCATTTCACATGGCCGCTGCTGAGCCGGGAAAGCCCGTGGATCGTCTTCAGGAGGGTCGTCTTGCCCGCCCCGTTGGGGCCGAGCACGATGGTAAAGCCCCGCGGCCCCAGTTCCAGATCCACCGGGCCGAGCAGCGTCTTGCCCCGGCGCCGCACCACAGCCTGTTTTACCCGTACCGGAAGCAGCGCAGTCACCACCGGCCCTCCTGTTCCGTCCGTGACAGCGCGTGGGTCACGAGGTTCACCGTCAGGGCCAGCAGGATCAGCACGAACCCCAGCCCCAGTGCGAGCGCGAAGTCGCCCCGGCCTGTTTCGAGCGCGATCGCGGTGGTCAGCACGCGGGTGGCATGGTCGATATTTCCACCGACGATCATGATGGCGCCCACTTCGCCGATGGCGCGGCCAAAGCCTGCCAGCGCCGCCGTCAGGAGCGCACGCCGACCGTCGAGTATGAGGGTGAGGATACGTTGCCCCGGTGTGGCGTTGAGCGAAATGAGCAGGTCGTGGTACTCGGCCCAGAGGTCGCGCATCGCCTGATGCGTGACCGAAGCAATCAGCGGGGTGATGATGATGACCTGCGCGATGATCATCGCGGTCGGGGTGAACAGCAGGCCCAGAACGCCGAACGGGCCGGATCGGGACAGGAGCAGATAGACGATCAGCCCGACCACCACCGGGGGCAGGCCCATCAATGCGTTCAGCACCGCGATGGCCCAGCGGCGGTAACGGAACCGGCGAATGGCCAG
>NZ_LWGH01001052.1:0-2513 GCF_001635395.1 Sulfitobacter sp. HI0129
AACCGCATGTTCCGTCAGACCTTCGCCGAGCTGAGCGAACTGTCGAACCGCGAGTTGAACGATCTGGGCATCAGCCGCTCCGAAATCCGTCGCATCGCGATCGAGTCGAGCCGCAACGCTCTGTAAGGATTACTGAATCGGACCTGCGCCGCCTCCCCGGCGCGGGTCTGTAGGGGGCTGCATCACCTTTCCTCCTCCCTGATGATGCGGTCCCGACCCGAACCGGGCACGTCCTCCCCGATGACCCGGTTCGCAGAAAGAGACGGCGGTGCCTCCTCCCTGGCATCGCCGTCTTTTTTATTTCACCCCTCTAAAGCTATGCGCCCACCGCGCTGCGGGCGCCCTGTCGGGTCAGGCGGCCACGCGGCCAGTGATACCCAGAATTGTGCGGGTCAGTTCGGCCACCGCCGGATCCGTCCCAAGGTCCTTGCCCAGACGTTCCTGAAGCTCGGCAATTGAATGAACGGCGGAAAGGCTCGCTTCGCCCAGCTCCTCGGGCCGCTTGAACCCCATTGACCAGTTCGGAAAAGCGCGGGCTTCCACGTGGCTTTCCATGCAAAGGGCGATGCTGCCATGCCTTTCATCCTTTGCGATCCGGTTGAAGCAGCGCTTCACGGCGTCTTCGGGTCCTTCGAGAACCTGAAAGAACAGCCCGTCGTCAAAGACGAGCAGCCCGGTAATGTCGTCCTTTTCGTTATTTTTGCGCGACTGGCCGAGAATCTGGGAAAGGTCATCGCTTTTCACGGGGCCATACGCACTGCTGACGTAAATGAGTTGAAGCAACAAGAATGCCATCCTTCTTCAAAAAACACACCGAACGGCACGAAATCGCCCCCGGAAATCAGAATACTTCATCATTTCAAATGATTCGACGCCGAAGTTAGGCGCGAAATAAGGTAAAATCATGGCGCGTGAGACTCAGGTGCCCCGCCCTTAGGGCCTGCACCGCGCGATCAGGCTGCTGCAGCGCATCAAAACGGGACGTCGTTTTCCCCGGTCAGAAAGCGCGAGACGACCTTTTTCGTACCGGCCTTTTCAAAAGCCACTTCGAGTTTGTCGCCCTCGATGCCGATCACCTCGCCATAGCCGAACTTTTGATGAAAGACCCGCTCCCCCATGGTGAAGGCGCTGACGGCGTTCATGTCGATGGTGACGTTCCGGCTTTCCTTCGGCTGGCTCACGCTGCGCTGGCCCGATCGCGCCTGAAGACGTCGCCAGCCGGGCGAATTGTAGACATTCGCCTCGGCCGCGGCTTCGTGCAGGGTGCTCTGCGGCATGGCCGCGCCATAGCCGCCGCCATAAAGGCCCGGGGGTGTCAGCACCTCCACATGATCTTCGGGCAGTTCGTCGACGAAACGCGAGGGCATGCTGCTTTGCCATTGGCCGAAGACGCGGCGGTTGGCGGCAAAGGACACGGTGCAGACCTCCTCCGCCCGGGTGATGCCGACGTAGGCAAGGCGGCGTTCCTCTTCGAGGCCCTTGATCCCGCTTTCGTCCATCGAGCGCTGTGAGGGGAACAGCCCGTCTTCCCAGCCGGGCAGGAAGACAACCGGAAATTCCAGACCCTTCGCGGCATGCAGCGTCATGATGCTGACCTTGGCACCGCCCTCGTCGCTTTCATTGTCCATGATCAGGCTGACATGTTCGAGAAAGCCCTGAAGGTTTTCGAACTGCTCCAGCGCCTTCACGAGTTCCTTGAGGTTTTCCAGCCGGCCGGGCGCCTCGGGCGTCTTGTCGTTCTGCCACATGGCGGTGTAGCCGCTTTCGTCCAGGATGATCTGGGCCAGCTCGACATGGCTCGTTTCGGGGGGGCCGTATTCCTGCCGGTCGATGCCATCGTCGATGACGTCATCATCGCCGATCCGCGTGGTCAACAGAGGCCCGCGCGTCATGGCGTGCCAGCGGTCGATGCCTTCGACCAGTTGCCGCAGTTGCGCCGCGCCCTTGCCGGAAAGCCCGCCATGGGCCAGCAGGATTCGCGCGCCCTCCACCAGCGATGTGCGATGTTCGCGGGCTGTTACCTGTATCTTCTGCTGCGCCTTGTCGCCCAGCCCGCGCTTTGGCGTGTTCACGATCCGCTCGAATGCGAGATCATCGTCCGGGCTGGTGGCGATGCGGAAATAGGCCATCGCATCGCGGATTTCCAAACGTTCGTAGAATCGCGGCCCCCCGATCACCCGGTAGGGAAGACCGATGGTGAGGAACCGGTCCTCGAAGGCGCGCATCTGGTGGCTGGCCCGCACGAGGATCGCCATATCGTCGAGCGAATATGGCCGCTGACCGCGCGTCCCGCGCTGCGCCGCCTCGATCTCGTCCCCGATCCAGCGGGCTTCCTCCTCACCGTCCCAATGGCCGATTAGGCGGACCTTCTCGCCCTCCTGCGCCTCGGTCCAGAGTGTTTTGCCCAGCCGGCCCTCGTTGCCCGCGATCACGCCCGATGCGGCGGCGAGGATATGGGGCGTGGAGCGATAATTCTGTTCCAGCCGCACCACATGGGCGCCGGGGAAATCCTT
>NZ_LWGH01001053.1:0-1760 GCF_001635395.1 Sulfitobacter sp. HI0129
CGTCCTGACCCAGATACAGCCGGGTCAGGTCCTGCAGCGCAGTATCGGCCGCAAAGGCGTTCAAACCGGCGCTGTCGGGGATGTTCTTGTGAATGGTCGGCATCTGGTCGTCTCCTCGGGTCGTCATCGAGCAGACACGTTCCGGCCTGCGCATTTACCGCCGGACCTTGACCTGTAGACAATTCCAATACCAATATTAGTTTCGTATTTCGCGATAGCAAAAAGCAAATGGACCAGCACCATGGCCATCACGTTCCGACAGCTCGAACAATTTCTTGTTCTCAGCAAAGAGCTGCACTTCGGGCGCGCGGCGACGTTGCTGAACATCTCGCAACCACCGCTCAGCACCAGCATGAAACAGCTCGAAGCCAACTTGGGCTTTGCGCTTCTGGATCGCGGGAAACGCGGCGTGCGGCTGACCCCGGCAGGGGTGATATTCGCCGATCATTGCGCCCGAATTCTGGGGCAACTTGATTCAGCGCGGGCTCTGGCGGAACAAAAGGCCAAAGGCGCGGCGGGGCGTATTTCGGTGTCTTTCGTCCCCTCAATGCTGTTTCGCAACCTGCCCAGATCGCTCCGGAATTTTGAAGATCTCTATCCCGCTGCGGAACTGTCCCTGCACGAAATGAACACGCAGCGCCAGGTTGACAGCCTGTTGCAGCGCAAGGTGGACATCGGCTTCATTCACGCCGTACCGCTGCCGCCAGAGATCAAATCCCACCGCATCGAAACCGAGCGTTTGATGTGCTGTGTGCCGCGCCAGCATCGACTCGCCGGTCGCAGCCGCATCGCGATATCAGAGATGGCCGGTGAAAAGGTGCTGGTCTTCGCGCGCGAATTCGCCCCCCATTATCACGACCGTATCGTCGGCCTGCTGCGCGCAGCCGACGTGGAACCTTCTGCTCTTTTTGACGTGCAGCACTGGTTTACGGTGATTGCCCTTATCGCGCAGGGCATGGGAATTTCGCTGGTGCCACAATCGCTGTCGCGGTCTTCCATGGCCGATGTCATCTATATCGAAGTGGACGACGCCAATGCCGAGCATGTGGTCGAAATGATCTGGCATGGCGACAACCAGAGCAATCTGGCATCGACATTCCTGCGCTACATCCACCTTCATGGATTGTCGTGACACACTTCAAAAGACAGCATGTTTGCGGGGCGCATTGCCGATTTGTTGTCGCGCTCTTGAGAAATGCGACCCTTCGGATTTTCAAGCGGCCATTTTTGCTGCATCAGTATTCCAGAGGTTGAAAGCATCAACTCTAGCGTGGCGGTAAGAGATTGCGGAAAACCGATAGCATTGGGGGCGGAGGATCGTGTTTGCGTGATCGTGATAGGTAAGAAAACTCTTTGCCTGCCGAGGCGATTTGAACCGGCCCATCCCTTTCTTGCGTTTTCGTTTCGGCCTGTACGAGCCCTCAATTCTATTCTTCAAACCTTTGTGCGCGCGATGAACAGCGCGCGGAGCGAACTCGCGGATAGACTTGAAATAGCTCCGCAACTTGTCCGTCACAATGACCCGGGGCGCGCCGAATCTTCGGCTCCCACCACGCGTGTTGGCCGTAGCTACTGAGGCATCAACGTCGCTGTGCTGGTCCTCTCAATTCTATAGCGTTATCCTAATTTGGATAGTCGCATTCGGCTGACGTCAGACGGGTTCAGGTATTCTTCCGGCTTCGATTGGCGCGTGAGATGCAGCTTTGACCGGCGTATTGTCAATTAGTCGCACACCGTTCAGCCAGGCGGCAACGAACAGG
>NZ_LWGH01001054.1:0-2461 GCF_001635395.1 Sulfitobacter sp. HI0129
GCCGGGGTGGGCCGTTCCACGATACCGCCCTCGGGCTGCTCCGCCGCAACGTCCATTACCGGTTTGTCGGGCGCATCGTCCGCCGGGGTATCGTTCACCGGGCCGTCGACCTTTTCCGGCACCTCGGTATCGGCCCCGGGGTCCATCATCTTGTGGGTGCCGTCATGGGGCACGGCCTTATCCACCGGCTTGACCTTGGTGCGTTCGGCCTTCTCCGCGCGGTAGCCGAGGCCTTCCATCAGGTCGGCGAACTGCTCCAGCGTCATGCCGGTGATCGACAGCATGTCGGCCTTGGCCTCGAACCCGCCGCGCGAATCCTCGGCGCGCAGCATGTCGGCCAGCCGTTCCAGCATGTCGATGCGGATGGCCCGCTTGCCCGCGTTGCGGTAGCCGGACATCGTATCGGCCCCCTCGGGCGCATCGGCTTCCACGGGAATGGTCACGAGGCCGGGCGGCGGCGATTCGGGGAATTCGTTCAGACCCTTGCCCAGCGACCAGAGCACCAGCCGCAGCCGCGTGGGGGCGGGTTTCAGAAGCAGCGGCATGAAGATGGTGAACTGACCAAAGCGCAGACCATGCTTGCGCAGCGCCGAGCGCGCATCCTGATCGAGCGATTTCACCTCTTCAGCCACCTGCACACGCGGCAGGATGCCGAAATTCTCCACCATGCGGAAGGCAAAGCCCTTGGCCAGCCCGCTGAGGCTTTCGTCCTTCTGCAGCGACAGCAGCGGTTCGAACAAGGCGGCGATCTTGCGGTCGATGAAATGCTGCAAGCGGCGCTTCACCTTCTCGGCGACCTCGGCGCCTGCGACATCATCCACGAAAACCTCGACCTGCGGCTTCAGCAGATCGGAACCCGCCACCAGCTTGCCAACCGCGGCAGAGCCCCACATCAGCCCGCCCTGTTCGGTAAAATCGATCTCGGTATCGGGGGCGTTGTAGAACCGGTCCGCGCGCAGATGGAACTGCGGGGCCAGCGCCTGCAATGCGGCGGATTTGATGGTCTTTTCCTCCGCGCCGCCGGCGCCCTTGTCCGCCCTGAACCGGAAGCCGTCCAGCTTGCCTACGTGTTCGCCTTCTACGGTCACTTCGCCGTTGTCGTTTACTTCGGCCACCATGGCTTCCTTCTGTCCAAGCCGGCGCAAAAGCACGGATGTGCGCCGGTCCACAAATCTCTGGGTCAGACGTTCGTGCAATGCGTCCGACAAGCGGTCTTCTACGATACGGGTCTCCCCGCGCCAATGGCTTTCATCTGCTGTCCATCCCCGGCGTTGTGCCACGTAGGTCCAGGTTCGGATGAAAGCCAGTCGTTTGGACAACGCATCAATGTCGCCATCGGTTCGATCAATCCTGCGGATTTGTCGGGCGAGCCAGTCGTCGGGGATCGTGCCGCGCTGATGCAGGTAGTTGAAGATGCGTTCCAGAAGGCCCGCGTGTTCCCCGTGGGAGATGCCGCGGAAGTCCGGGATCCGGCAGACATCCCACAACAGCCGCACCGAAGGACCATCGGTGCAGCGGGCCTCCACCTCGGCAACCTGCGCCAGTTCCTTCAGGGCGCGCAGGTCATCCGCCTCTCTCGCGCGCATCAGCCTTTCATGTTCCGGCGGCGCCTCCAGCGTCTGGATGAGCCGGTCGATACTGCCGAATTGCAGCGCGTGATTGCGCCAGTTGACCTTGTTCTGCGGGGTGAAGGAATGATCCATGATCGCCCGCGCCACCTGATCGTCGAGCGGCGGCGCGTCCCCGGTGGTGCCGAAGGTGCCGCTGTTGAACCCGCGCCCGGCCCGGCCCGCGATCTGGGCAAGCTCATTCGGGGCAAGCGGGCGCATCCGCCGCCCGTCGAACTTCGACAGGGCCGAAAAGGCGACGTGATCGACATCGAGGTTCAGCCCCATGCCGATGGCATCCGTCGCCACGAGGTAATCGACCTCGCCGTTCTGGTACATCGCCACCTGCGCGTTGCGCGTCCGGGGGCTGAGCGCGCCCATCACCACGGCGGCCCCGCCCTTCTGGCGGCGTATCAACTCGGCGATGGCATAGACATTCTCCACCGAGAAGCCGACGATGGCGCTGCGGGGGCGCATCCGGCTGATTTTCTTCTGGCCCGAATGGATCAGCTCGCTCATCCGTTCGCGGCGCATGAACTGGGCGCCGGGCACAAGGCTCGCGATGGTGCCGCGCATGGTGTCCGAACCAAGGAACAGGGTTTCGTGCAGCCCGCGCGCCCGCAGCAGGCGGTCGGTGAAGACATGGCCGCGCTCCGGATCGGCGGCGAGCTGGATTTCATCCACCGCGACGCAATCGGCGCCCATCCCCTCGGGCATCGCCTCTACCGTGCAGACCCAGTACTGGGTGCGGGGCGGCACGATCCGCTCCTCGCCCGTCACCAGCGCCACGACCGACGGGCCGCGCAGGGCCACGATCCGGTCATAGACCTCCCGGGCGAGCAGGCGCAGCGGCA
>NZ_LWGH01001055.1:0-6478 GCF_001635395.1 Sulfitobacter sp. HI0129
CGCTCTACCTCAACGACCTTGACGAAGGCGATCTCTATCTGCCCGAGGGCACGTTGATCACCCTGCGGCTTTATGGCGAAGTCGGTGCTCTGGACGTCAACCAGAGCGTTTCCGGCAGGGCGGAGGTCCCCGCCGAAGACGCCGCACCACGGACCGCGCATGATTTCACCGTCCTTCAGAACGGCGAAATCGCGGTCTCCGGCCCCGGCGGGCGCAGCTGGAACGTGGTCATGCTGCCGGACGCGGCGCCCCATGTCGAAGTGGTCGGCCCCCCGCAGGTCGAAGCTTTGGGCGAAATGCGTCTGCCCTTCGCCGCCCGGGATGACTACGGTGTCGAAGCGGGCGAGGCGCGGATCACGCTCGACCTCGTCTCGGTCGATCGCCGCTACGGGCTGACGGTGGACCCTGAACCCCGCCCCGAAATCGTTGTTCCGCTGCCCACCCCGATCACCGGCAGTCGCGACCAGTTCGAGGAAAACCTGATCGCGGATTTCTCCAAACACCCCTGGGCCAACCTGCCGGTGACGGTATCGCTGTCGGTGCTCGATGCGGCCGAGCAATCGGGCATGGCCCCCCCGGCCGAGATGGTGCTGCCCGGGCGGCGCTTCTTCGACCCGCTGGCGGCCGCCGTGATCGAGATGCGGCGCGATCTTCTGTGGTCCCGCACCAACGCGGCGCGCATGTCGCAGGTGCTGCGCGCCGTCTCATGGCGCCCGGAGGAGATTTTCCGCAACCAGACCACGGCGCTGCGGATGCGCAAGCTGATCGACCGGCTTGAGGTTCATGCCCGCTACGGCATTGCCGAGGACGTACAGGAAGACCTTGCCGAAGACCTCTGGTCGCTTGCCATCGAACTGGAGGAAGGCGTGCTCGCCGATGCGCTGGAGCGGATGCGCCGCGCGCAGGACCGGCTGAGCGAAGCGATGAAGAACGGCGCCACCGACGAGGAAATCGCCGAACTGATGGACGAGCTACGCCGCGCGACAGAGGAATACATGCGCCAGCTTCAGCGCCAACAGGCGCAGGAACGCCAGGGCGGCGACCCGCAGCAGCAGGGCCAGCAGGGCGAGACCATGCAGATGACGCAGGATGACCTGCAGCGCATGATGGACCGCATACAGGAGCTGATGGAACAGGGCCGCATGGCCGAAGCCGAACAGGCGCTCAAGGAGCTTCAGCAGTTGATGGAGAACATGCGCGTCACCGAAGGCCAGCCGGGCCAGAACGGGCAGAACCCCGGCGAACAGGCGATGGAGGGGTTGTCGGAGACGCTGCGCGAACAACAGGGCCTCAGCGATCAGGCGTTCCGCGATCTGCAGGAACAGTTCAATCCCGGTGCGAATGCGGGCGAAAGCCAAGGCAACGAAGGCCGCAACGGCGGGCAGGGCCGGGGCCAGAGCCACGAGGGCCAGAACGGTCAGGGGCAAGGGCAGGGTCAGGCCGATGGCCGGAATCAGCCGGGTGAGAACGGCCAGCCCGGCGCCGAACCCAGCGAGGGCGATCTGGCAGACCGGCAGCAGGCGCTGCGCGAAGAACTGGACCGTCAGCAAAGCGAATTACCCGGTCAGGGCACCGCCGAAGGCGAAGCCGCCCGCGACGCGCTGGACCGGGCGGGCCGGGCCATGGACGATGCCGAACAATCGCTGCGGCAGGGCGATTTGCCCGGAGCCATCGACGATCAGGCCCAAGCCATGGAGGCGCTGCGCGAAGGCATACGCTCCCTCGGGGAGGCGATGGCCCAGCAGGAACAGGAACGCCAGCCCGGTCAGGGCACCGTGGAATCCGACCGCCGCGCGGATGCGCGTGATCCGCTGGGCCGGGAACAGGGTGGGAATGGCAATTCCAGCAGCGACGGGCCGCTGGCGCTGGATGAGGACGGCTACGACCGGGCCCGCCGCCTGCTGGACGAAATCCGCCGCCGCTCAGGCGAGACGGATCGCCCCGAGGTCGAGCGCGACTATCTCAACCGGCTGCTGGACAGGTTCTAGAGCTGTTCCGGCGTCACCGCGGGGGCGGTGGCGCCAGCCCGTGGTGCAAAGAGATCAGGCTTCCGACTGTTGCGCGATCGTATCGAGCCAGCGCAGCAATCCTTGCGCCTGACCGTCGAGCCAGAGCCGTGCTGCATCTACCTGCGCCACATAGGCCGACAGGTAAGGGTCTGCCTGCGGAACCGCCTCCGCGATATCGGGCGCATATCCGTAGAGCACGAAGAGCAGGGCCCCCAGCGCGAGCATGGCGGCAAAGCCCAGGCGGAAGCCGCGCCGCTTTTGACGAACGGTCGCAGGTTCTGCCGCCGCCGGGGCGTGTTTGTCCTGGGGTCTGCGCGTACCCGATGACCGCAGCGTTGAATTGATTTCGTCGATGTCGGGCAGCAGGTCCCTGCGGGAGGATATGGCGGCGGCATGCGCGGCGTCGTCCGCGGCCGGCTCGCCCCGCATCCGCGCCATACGCTCGCGCGCGGCGCGCGTGCGGGCCTCCGCGTCCGCCCGGTCGGAATCGAAGGGCGCATGCACCGGCCCGTGATCGGCTGTGCCGTCCGTATCGTCTTCGTCTTCCTCGCCCCGGGGGGAGGAGACCATGCGGCGCAGGTGGCCACCCAGCGCGGGCTGCCCGTCGTCGAGGCCGAGGTCGGGCTGGCTCTCCAACGGATCGGAATGGCGGGAGCGGCCACGGGCCGCCTGTTCGGCTTCGGCCTCCTGCCGCAGGATGTCCGCCACGGCGGGATCCAGTTCGCGCCGCTGAGGCTGGGGCTGGGGCATCGGCGCGGCTTCGGACGGCTGCACGACCTCCTCGTCGGGGTCCGGCTCCTGCCGGGCCTCGGTTTCGGCTTCGTCGGGCGCGTGATCGGGATGGTGCTGGAACCACGTCTGCCCGCAGTTGGAGCATTGCACATCCCGTCCGGATGCCGGGATCACCTCGTCCGGAACCTCGTATTGCGCGTCGCAGTTCGGACAGATCAGCCGCATTTTGTTGCCTGACGCATGGTTCACCAAAGTTAGATCGCTGCGCGCCAGCATATGGGCAGGAATACTTCAGGAAAAGTGCAATCTGGGCTGGTGGCCGCGATCTGGCGCATTGAATGTCGAACGATGCTGAGGCACAACAGGTTGAATTTGGCGGGGAAGTCGCGTGATCGAGCTGGAAAATGTGGCCTACAGCTATGGGGGCGGCGAACTGCTGTCCGACATATCGCTGAAACTCGCCGCCGGTTCCTTTCATTTCCTCACCGGCCCTTCCGGCACCGGCAAGACGACACTGCTGAAGCTTTGCTACGGGGCGCTGTTGCCCACCGCCGGTCACGTCCGCCTGTTCGACCGGGACGTACGCGGCCTCGAACGGGACGATATCGCGATGATGCGGCGTCGCATTGGCGTGGTGCATCAGGATGTCAAATTCCTCGATCATATGCCGCTGTCGGACAATGTCTCGCTGCCGCTCACGGTCTCAGGCCGGCATGCCGAAGCCGCGGGAGCCGACCTTGACGAGTTGATGTCATGGGTCGGGCTGACCTCCCGCATGCAGGCGTTGCCGCCGGAATTGTCGGGCGGGGAACGGCAGCGGGCGGCGCTGGCGCGTGCGGTCATCATGTCGCCGGATGTGGTGCTGGCGGATGAGCCCACCGGCAACATCGACTGGGAGATGTCGCAGCGGCTGTTGCGGCTGCTGATCGAACTGAACCGCATGGGCAAGACGGTGCTGATCGCGACCCATGACCTGTCGCTCATCCGTGCGACGAAGGCGCATGTCCAGGCCCGCGTGCTGCGCATCGCAAACCGCAGGCTGCAGCTGGCGGGGGCAGACCTGTGAACCTCGGCCTTTCCAACGTCAGGGCAATGATCGCCGGCGACAGCCAGGCCGACCGCGTGGTGCCGCCCTCGGGCTTCACCGCGCGGCTCACCGTGTTCGCGGCGGCGGCGATGGCCTTCCTTGCCGTTTTCGCACTCGCCCTGTCGCTCGCCTCGGGGCGGCTTGCTGCCCGCTGGGGGGATGAGCTTGCCCGGTCGGCCACCATCCGCATCGTGGCGCCGCTGGACCAGCGCGCGGCCCAGACCGACGCGGCCCTTCGGGTGCTTGAAACATGGCGCGGCGTAGCCTCCGCCCGCGCGCTGACGGATGCCGAACAGCAGGCGCTGCTGGCGCCGTGGTTCGGGCCCGAACTCGCGCTCGACAGCCTGCCGGTGCCGCGCCTGATCGAACTGATTTCCGAGCCCGAAGGGTTCGATGCCGCCGGGTTGCGCCTGCGCCTCGCCGCCGAGGTGCCGGGGGCGGTGCTCGACGATCACAGCCGCTGGCGCGAACCGCTGGTGGCGGCGGCAAGCCGTCTGCGCCTCCTGGGCTGGCTCTCCACCCTGCTTATCGCGGCGACGATGGCCGCCATCGTGACGCTGGCCGCCAATGCGGCACTCTCGGCCAATGCGCAGGTCATCGCCGTCTTGCGGCTGGTCGGTGCCACCGACGGCTATATCGCGCGGGCCTTCATCCGCCGCTTCACGCTGCGCGCGCTGGCCGGTGCGACGCTTGGCATGCTGGTTGGCGGGGCTGCCGTCTGGCTGTTGCCTTCCGCGGCGAGTGAGGCGGGCTTCCTCACTGGGTTGGGGATCGAAGGGTGGCGCTGGCTGCTGCTGCTGTTGATCCCCCTGCTGGCCGCTGCCGTGGCCTTTGGCGCCACCGGGGCCGCGGCACGCCGAACCTTGAAGGAGCTTGAATGAAACACGCGCTGCAATGGGTCCGTTCGATCATCTATATCGTGCAGGTGACGATCGCCATGCCGATCCTCGGGCTCGCCTTCGCGCCATGGGCGATGTTTTCCAAGGTGGGTGCCTATACCGCCTGCAAAAGCTATGCCCGCTACGCCATGTGGAGCGCCCGCTGGATCATCGGGTTGCGCTGCGAGGTGCGCGGCCCCGTCCCGCAGGGCGAAGTTCTGATCGCGGCCAAGCACCAGTCGTTCCTCGATATCATCATGATCTTCAACGCGCTGCCCCGCGCCAAGTTCATCATGAAGCGGGAGGTGCTGTGGACGCCGGTCATCGGCCAGTACACCAAGCGCATGCAGATGATCGCCGTGGATCGCGGCAAACGCGGCAAAGCCATCGTCAAGATGCTGGCCGACGTGCAGGCGGGCCGGCGGGAGCCGGGGCAGCTGGTCATTTATTCGCAAGGCACCCGCGTGGCCCCCGGCGTTAGCGTGCCCTACAAGAAAGGCACCGCCGCGCTTTATGAGCAACTGGGCCAGACCTGCGTGCCCGCCGCCACCAATGCGGGCTATTTCTGGCCCCGGCGGGGGCTTTATCGCCGTCCCGGGCTGGCCGTGGTGGAGTTTCTGGAGCCGATCGAACCGGGCCTGAGCAAATCCGAATTCATGGGGCGGCTCGAAGACGAGGTAGAGGCAGCATCGCGGCGTCTTTTGATGAACGCGGGCTGGACCCCGGCGGATGCGTAGGATCACCCGGATCGCCGACCTCGAGGCGCTGTACGGAACACCGCCCAGCGCGGCCCTGCGCAAGGTCGCCCATCGGCTGACCCCCCTCTATCGCCAGTGGATCGCCGCGTCGCGCCTATGCATCGTCAGCACCGTCGGGCCGGATGGCACCGATGGCAGCCCCCGGGGGGACGAGGTCGCGGTGGCGTTGGAGCTGGACCCGCAGACGCTGGCCCTGCCCGATTGGCATGGCAACAACCGGCTCGATACCCTGCGCAACATCGTGGCGGATCCGCGCCTTTCGCTGCTGTTTCTGGTACCCGGCTCCAACAACGTGGTGCGGGTGAACGGCAGGGCGTTCGTCACGGATGACACCGACCTGCGCGACAGGTTCCGCAAGGAGGAGCGTCGGCCCGCGACGGTGATCGTGGTCGAGATCGGGGAGATCTACGTACAATGCGCCCGCGCCCTGCTGCGGGCGCGGACCTGGGCGGGCGTGGACGATAGCGATGGTTTACCGACCGTGGGGCAGATCCTTGCGGAAATGACCGACGGCGCCGAAGGCGGTGCGGCGTATGACGCGAACTGGGGCCCGCGCGCCGCTAAAACGCTCTGGTAGAAAACCCGCCGCGCCCCCTGCGCTGTGAAGGCGCGGGCCGCTGTTACATGTGAATGGGCCCGTCGCCACAGGCGAGTGCTGCCTCGCGCACCGCTTCCGAATAGGTCGGATGGGCGTGGCAGGTCATCGCGAGGTCTTCGGCAGAGGCGCCGAATTCCATCGCGACGCAAACCTCATGGATGAGATCCCCGGCCGCAGGCCCGATGATGTGGCAGCCCAGAATGCGGTCCGTTTCCTTGTCGGCGAGGATTTTCACGAAACCCTCCCCCGCAAAGACCGCCTTGGCACGCGCATTGCCCATGAAGGAAAACTTGCCCGCCTTGTAGGCCCGGCCCGCGTCCTTAAGCGTGGCTTCGGTTTCGCCCACGCTGGCGACCTCGGGGTGGGTGTAGATCACGCTGGGGATGACGCCGTAGTTCACATGGCCATGGTTGCCC
>NZ_LWGH01001056.1:0-430 GCF_001635395.1 Sulfitobacter sp. HI0129
CCGGGCAAAGCTGGCCCATCGAGGTCACGCTGACCAACCGCGCCACCATGAGCAGCCGGATGCTGCTGGGCCGGCAGGCCCTGCAGGACCACATTACGATTTCCGCCACCGAAAAGCGCCTGCAGCCGGACCTCAGCTACGATGTCTACCACACCGCCACGGTCAGCCACGCCGCCCCCCAGCGCGCCCTGCGCATCGCCGTGCTGAGCCGGGAGGACAATTATTCAACCCGCCGTCTGGTCGAGGTGGGCGAAGCCCGCGGCCATACCGTGGAGGTCATCGACACCACGCGCTGCTACATGGCCATCAACCAACTGGCGCCGGAGGTGCATTACGACGGCAAGCGCCTGCCGCGCTACGATGCGGTCGTCCCGCGCATCGGCGCGTCGATCACCCCCTATGGCTGTGCCGTCATCCGCCAGTTCGAAAC
>NZ_LWGH01001057.1:0-1652 GCF_001635395.1 Sulfitobacter sp. HI0129
GCGGTCGCCGCCGCGCTGACAGAGCGTAAGTTCGAAGCGCCCCGGTCCGGCAAGACCGAATGGACGGCCCAGATGCTGCATGACGAACTGGCGGCAACGAACGCGGAGCTCGACAAGGCCTATGCGGAGCACGGCTATGGCGCTTGAGTTCCGCAATGTCACAAAGCGCTTCACCACGGCGAACAACGCGCTGACCGCTGTCAGCGATGTGAACTTTCGCGTCGCGCCGGGTGAGTTCGTTTCCGTCGTCGGGCCGTCGGGCTGTGGCAAGTCCACCATCCTGTCGATGACAGCCGGGCTCTATCAGCCAACGGAGGGGGAGGTTCTGGTGTCGGACGCCCCCGTCACGGGGCCGAACTCCCACGTCGGGTTCATGTTGCAGAAAGACCTGCTGCTGCCGTGGCGGTCGATCATTTCCAACATCGAATTCGGGCTCGAAGCGCGCGGGGTGGCCAAGGCCGAGCGGCGTGACCGCGCGATGAAGGAACTGGCCCATTGCCAGCTTGCCGGGTTCGAGAACCATTACCCCTATCAACTGTCGGGCGGGATGCGCCAGCGCGCGGCACTGGCGCGGACGCTGGCCATCGACCCGGAGATCATTCTGCTGGACGAACCTTTTTCGGCACTCGACGCGCAGACCAAGCTGTTGTTGCAGAATTCATTCGCCGGCACGATTGCCGAGACCGGCAAGACCACCCTGCTGATCACCCATGACCTGCACGAAGCGGTGCTGATGTCGGATCGCATCCTCGTGCTGTCCGAACGCCCCGGCACCATCGTCGCCGAGATCGAGGTGGATCTGCCGCGCCGGGACCGGCCGCTCGAACGCCGGGTGATGCCGCAGGTCGCCGATTATGCGGCACAGCTCTTCAAGCATCTGAAACTGGAAGAAAAGGCAGCCTGAGCCGGCCGCCCACTAAGGGAGATACCGAAACCATGAAACATACCATCCTTTCCGCCGTCACGGCCGCGACGCTGGTTCTGACCGCCGGGGCCGCCGCCGCGCAGGAAAAGGTGACCTACCTTTTCCCCGCGCCAGACTTCCTGCCCGCATTCGCGCCGTTCCAACTGGCGAAGGGGAACGGCTATTTCGACGAGGCGGGCCTCGACGTTACCTTTCAGGTGGGCAAGGGCGGCGCCGACGTGGCCACGCAGGTGGCGCTCGGCAATGCCGAACTGGGCGGCGGTATCGGGGACACGCCGATCATCGTACGTGCCAACGGGCTGGAGATCCGCGGCGTCGCACTGCTGGGGGGCCGTGGTCTGACCCAGCTGGCATGGCGCGAAGATGCTGGCATCACCGGGCCGCAGGACCTGAAAGGCAAATCCATCGGCGTTCTGTCGTTTCAGGATACCACCTACTACAACCTGCTGGGGGTGCTCGCCTCTGCCGGGCTGACGAAGAACGACGTGGATATTCAGGCCGTCGGGCCGGGTGGCATCATCCAGCTCACCATTGCCGGCAACCTCGATGCCATGTCGGGCGTGCCCGAGTGGATCGCCGCCATCGAAGCGGCGGGCGTGCCGATGGACCAGCAGCCGGTGGACAGCGTCTTTCCCGCCATGGCGCAGGCCATCATCGCCTCTGACGACACGATCGAGGAACGCCCCGAGGTGGTGCAGGGCTTTGTCGACGCGGTGCTGCGCGCGGT
>NZ_LWGH01001058.1:0-1207 GCF_001635395.1 Sulfitobacter sp. HI0129
CCCGGGTGTATCGCGTCGGCGCCGGAGGCTTTGGCCACGCGGATCATCTCGTCAATGCTGAGGTAGGCCGCCACCGGGCCCAGCCCTTCGCCGATACGATAGGCTTCGTCCGCCTTGAAGCGGTGCAGCCCCAGCTTGTCTTCTTCGGCATAGACCGCGACCGTCTTCTTGCCCATCTCATTGGCGGCGCGCATCACGCGGATCGCGATTTCGCCGCGGTTGGCGATGAGGATTTTGCGGAATTCGGTCATTTGGATCGTCCCTTGGATTAACGTAGCGGCAGTCTACGGATGCTGCGATGCAGCGCAATGCCTGCTTGGCTGTTTTCTAGCCCATAAGTTTGCTGATCTGCGCCTGCAAAGACAGTTTTTTTGATCCTTGGGCGCCGGTTTTCGTTCAGGCAATCCGAAAGGGCGGGGGCAGATGCGCCAGATCGGCGGCGCCCAACTGCCCCATGTTAGCGGTAAGGTCGCGGCGCAGCAGTTCTATCAGGTGATCGACCCCGCGCGGCCCAAAGGCGGCGAGGGCGAAGTGAAAGGCGCGCCCCAGCATGACGAAGTCCGCCCCGCTGGCCAGCGCGCGCAGGATGTCCAGCCCGGATTCCACGCCGCTGTCGAAGATGATCGGCAGATCGGTGGCGGCGCGCACATCCGGCAGGGCGTCGATCGCGGGCGGTGCCCCGTCGAACTGGCGGCCTGCGTGATTCGACACCCAGATCGCATCCACCCCCGCTTTTTCGAGCCGCTCCGCATCCTCGGCCCGCAGCACGCCCTTCACCACGAAGGGGCCGCCCCAAGCCGCGCGCAACCATTCGACGTAGTCCCAGCCCGGCGCGGTACGCAACAGATAGCCCACGTGGGCCGTGGACGAGAGGCTCCCGCCGGCCAACCCTTCGATATACTTGTCGAGCATCCGCATATGCGGCATCCCCCGCCGCGCCATCTGCGTGGCCCACGCCGGGCGCATCGCAACCTGCGCCATCAGGCGCGGGGTCAGCCGGGGCGGGTTGGTCAGGCCAGAGCGTGTCTGGCGTTCGCGCCGCGATGCGACCGGCACGTCCGCCGTCAGGACGAGCGTCCCGAAACCAGCATCCCGGGCGCGCGCCAGCATATCGGTCCGGATTTCGGGATCGCGGGGCGGGTACATCTGGAACCACGCTTGGTCCCCGAGGTGCGGGGCGAGGTCTTCGGGGCTTTGCGAGGCGACG
>NZ_LWGH01001059.1:0-669 GCF_001635395.1 Sulfitobacter sp. HI0129
GGCCCCCCGCGATGCCGACCTGCTGGAACGGATCGGCGAAGGGGTGCATCCCCTCGCGTCCGTCCTGCGCGCCCGGATCGAAACCGGCGCGCTGAAGCGGCTGGTGGAACGGGGGCTGGTTCAGGTCGCAGGCGTCACCCCATCGGATGCGAGCCATGTGGCCGGCCGGGTGCTTGCATGGGACGCAGGTGCGGCACGCAAGGCGCTGATCCTTTTCGGGCGCCGCCGCACTGGGGCAGGAACAATGCTGTCCACCAGTGCGGAAGCGGTAGCGGAAATGATCATCGACCGGCTGACCCGGCAGACGGTCACCGCCCTGCTGGAAGCGGCCTTTGCCGAAGAGGACGCCGCTGATTTCGACGGGATCGCCCCGGATATACTGGCGCGTCACGTCCTTTTGCGCCGTGGGCTCGCGGGGCATCGGGGTCTCGTCCGGCTATCGGCCGGGCTCAACCTGCCTGTCATCGGATTGGGCGCGTCGGCCCAAGCCTATTACCCGGCGGTCGGCGATTGCCTCGGGTGCGAGATGGTGCTGCCCGTCCACGGCGGGGTCGCCAATGCCATAGGCGCGGTTGTGGGCCGGATCACCATGCGGCAGGCAGGCAGTGTCACGGCCCCTTCCGAAGGGTGCTACCGGGTACACACAACCCAAGGCCCGCAGGACTTCGC
>NZ_LWGH01001060.1:0-615 GCF_001635395.1 Sulfitobacter sp. HI0129
GCCACTTGGCGACATTCTCGTTATGCTCCGCGAGCGTCTTGGCAAAGGCATGACCGCCGGTGCCATCCGCGACGAAATAGATGAAATCGGTTTCCTCGGGCTGTGCTGCAGCCATCAGGCTGGCCCGGCCCGGATTCGCGATGGGCGTGGGCGGCAAACCGGAAATAACATAAGTATTCCAAGGCGTTTCGGCGCGAAGCTCAGAACGCCGCAAGCCGCGACCCAGCACGCCTTCGCCCTTGGTGATCCCGTAGATCACGGTGGGGTCGGTCTGCAGCCGCATCCCCTCGTTCAGCCGGTTCACGAATACGCTGGCCACCTGCCCGCGTTCCTCCGCGACCCCGGTCTCCTTCTCGACGATGGAGGCGAGCGTCAGCAATTCTTCCGGCGTCTCGACCGGCAAACCGGGATCACGCGCGTCCCATGCTGCTGCAAGCTGCGCCTCCTGCGCCGCCTTCATCTGGGCAAGGATCGCCCCGCGATCGTCCCCCGGACGCACCTCGTAGCTGTCGGGCGCCAATGTACCCTCGGCCGGGACCTCGCCGATTTCACCGTTGAGCAGGTCGATAGACTTCAGCGCCTCGACCACCTGCCAGCTTGTCACGCCCTCGGCCA
>NZ_LWGH01001061.1:0-419 GCF_001635395.1 Sulfitobacter sp. HI0129
GCCCCCCGTGCGCCTGTGCGGCTGAACGTGACGACGCCCCGCCCGACAGGTCCACGATGGTGCTTTCCAGCCCTACCGTACAAGGGCCATCNTCAAGGATCGCAGCGATCCGTCCATCGAGCCCGGCGGCCACATGTTCGGCAGTGGTGGGGCTGATCCGGCCCGACGGATTTGCCGAAGGGGCGGCGAGCGGTCCGCCGAAACGGTCAAGCAGGGCGCGAGCCGTTGGATGCTCCGGGACCCGCAGGGCCACGGTATCCAGCCCGGCGGTGACCAGCGTCGACAGGCCATGGCCCGCCCGCAGGGGCAATACCAACGTCAGAGGACCGGGCCAGAAGGCGGCGGCGAGCACCTCGGCCCTGTCGGACCAGTGCACCAGCTTGCGGGCCGCGTCGGCATCTGCCAGATGAACGATCAGC
>NZ_LWGH01001062.1:0-262 GCF_001635395.1 Sulfitobacter sp. HI0129
GAGCCCCACCACGCCGAACAGGATCACCAGCACGGGGGTGAAGCAGCACAGCGCCACGATGACAGTGCCCACCAGCCCGTATTTCAGCAGGCGGTCGTTCTTGTCAGGGGTTGGTTCAGGCTCGCTCACGAGCCGCTCCCTGAGACGAGCGTCGCGCCGTAGCCGACCCCGGTGATGGCGGCGATCAGGGCGTCGGGTCCGGTGACGTCGTCATCGTAACGCAGGACATAGATGCCATCCTCCGCCTCACCTTCGGTGAATT
>NZ_LWGH01001063.1:0-287 GCF_001635395.1 Sulfitobacter sp. HI0129
TGCCCCGATGGCGTCGACGTCTATTTCGACAACGTGGGAGGCAGCGTGCTGGAACTGGCGCTGGCCAACATGAACGAACGGGGGCGCGTTGTCTGCTGCGGGGCGATCAGTCAATACGATACCGAAGCCCCCACCGGCCCGCGCAACCTGCCCGGCGTCGTCGTGGTGAAACGCCTGCGGATGGAAGGGTTCATCGTGATGGATTTCGCGCAGGACGACGACAAGGCGCTCCGCGCGCTGCGCCACTGGGTCGAAGCGGGCCAGATCAAGGTGACCGAAGACATCGT
>NZ_LWGH01001064.1:0-319 GCF_001635395.1 Sulfitobacter sp. HI0129
CCGAGAACCGTAGTTACCCCAGCAAGAAGCGGAAAGCCCGCCACACTCCAGATTGCAACGAACATAAGTAGGTGTCTAAAGCTCAGTCTTTTCATCCCAAAGCTCGTTCTATTTTGGAGATGAAATCCTTCTTCCAGCCCATGATTTCTTGATCGAGCGCCAGACCCTCGGTCTGAAGAGCGTTATACCCGACCAATAGGGAAGCGTTGTCATGCGGCTTCGCAGTCCAATCGAGTTCGACGGTTGGAGTCCCGATCTGGCTTGCGAAATGCGCTATGAGGGATTGGGAGCGAACGACCGGAATCCGACCGGATTGGAC
>NZ_LWGH01001065.1:0-8220 GCF_001635395.1 Sulfitobacter sp. HI0129
CCCGAGATGGACAACGTATGGGTGGCCGCCGACTGGATACCGATGGAGTTGAAGCCGGCGGCCACCCATACGTTGTCCATCTCGGGTGCGAGGCCAAGGTGATAGGCATCGTCCGGGGTGAAGCTTTCAGGCCCGTTGAAGAAGGTATGTATGCCCGCATCGGCCAGCATCGGCATCCGGGCAACGGCGGCCTCCAGCACCGGTTCGAAATGATCGAAGTCCTCCGGCAGCTGGTCGAATTCAAAGGCGTCGGGAATATCGAGCCGCCATGGCTTGGCGACAGGTTCAAAGGCTCCAAGGAGGATCTTGCCTGCGTCCTCCTTGTAATAGGCGCATTCATCCGGGACGCGCAGCACCGGCATCTGGGTTAGCCCGGCGATGGGTTCGGAGACGATGTAGAAATGCTCGCAGGCGTGCAGCGGTACATTGACACCCGCCATTCGCCCGACTTCGTGACCCCACATACCAGCGCAGTTCACGATCATGTCGCAGGCGATATGCCCCGTCTCAGCGCCCTGTTCCCAGTCGACGCCCGTCACCCGGCGGCCTTCCCGCCGGATTCCGCTCACCCGGGTGCGCTCGATAACGCGGGCGCCGCGCTGGCGCGCCCCCTTTGCCAGCGCCAGTGCGATGTTCGCCGGGTCGCCCTGCCCGTCCTTGTCGAGATAGACGCCGCCGGTGACACCGTCGATGTTCAGATGCTCATACCTTTGCTTGACCTCGCCGGGAGAGATCTCTTCCACGTCCACGCCGAAGGCCCGCGCCATGGCGGCCTGCCGGAACAACTCCTCGCGCCGTTCGTCCGTCAGGGCCACGGTGATCGACCCGCAACGTTTGAAACCTGTCGCGACCCCGGTCTCTTCTTCCAGATTGCCGTAAAGTTCCTGACTGTACTTGGCGAGCTTCGTCATATTCGCCGTAGCGCGCAGTTGCGCGATCAGCCCCGCGGCGTGCCACGTGGTGCCGGAGGTCAACTGTTTGCGTTCCAGCAGCACGACGTCCTGCCAACCGAGCTTGGTAAGGTGGTAAGCGACGGAGCATCCGATGACACCCCCGCCGATGATCACCACGCGCGCCCTTTCGGGTATATCGGTCATCGCGTTGCTCCTTTAGACGATGTCATGCCCTGCCGCGCCCAGGCGGCGGGCGATTTCCGCGATATGCGCAGGGCCGACCTCGCAGCATCCCCCCAGAATCGTGGCGCCCGCGTCGAGCCAGCCGATCGCGTGTTCCGCGTAGACCTCCGGCGTCAGATCGCGCCGCCTCTGCAGGGCATCGACAGTGGGTTTCTCCTTGAGGAAATCCTCGGTGATCCGCTCAAAGGCATTGGCATAGGCACCGAATGGCAGATGGCTCTCTGCCAGCACCGCCAGTGCCGCTGGTATCGCCTCAGGGGCGGAGCAGTTGACCAGCACCGCCGCCGCCGCGTGCTCTTCGAGCAGCGGCAGCACTTCGGCCAATGGTTCGCCCGACCGCAGGCGCGTGCCATCGGTATCGCTGACCGTGCAGGCGAGCCAGACGGGAAGGCCGCTCCCCACGGTCCCCGCCAAAACCGCTTCGGCATGGAGGACGGAGGCCACGGTTTCGCAAAGCAGCAGATCACAGGCCGGGGCGAGCAGCCCCGCCACCTCTGCATAAATCGGCACGGCCTCCGGGGCGGGCGGATGCAGATCGGGGCGATAGGACGCGGCCAGCGGCCCGATCGACCCCGCGATGCGCCCCGCGCCGCTGGCTTTCGCCTCACCCAGCGCGAGGTCGAGCAATTCGGCGAACTGCCCTGCAAGGGGTGTGTCCGTTAGCCGGTCCCGGTGGATCGCATAGGTGTTCGTCGTAGCGATGCTGGCCCCGGCTTCGGTAAAATCGCGGTGAACCTCGGCCACCAGGCCGGGATGATCCAGCATCACCTGCGTCGACCAGAGCGGTGTCGGCTTGTCACCGGCGCGGTGGACCAGTTCCTGGCCCATCCCGCCATCCAGAAGCGTGATCGCGGTCATGCGCGCAGCCTTTCGTTTTGAGGGTCCCACATGGGCTGATCGGGCTGCACCTCCGCCGTGCGTCGATCACCGAAAATGTCTATCTCCACCCGGGTGCCGGGTTCCGCCAGATCGCTGCGGATCATGCCCAGCGCGATGGAGGCCCCCACCCGGTAGCCGTAGTCCCCGCTGGTGGTTTCACCGACAACTTCGCCGTTGTGCCAGATCGTGGACATATAGGGCGCATCCTGTTCGCCCGCATCCACCTTCAGCGTCACAAAGCGCTTCTTCACCCCTTGCTGGCGTTCGTTCTGCAGCGCCTGTTTGCCGGGGAAGTCCTGCGGTTTGTCCAGTTTGACAAAACGGTCCAGCCCGCCTTCGAGCAGGGAGTAATCCGTCGAAAGGTCGCCCTTCCACGCGCGGTATCCCTTTTCGATCCGCAGGGAGTTGAGGGCGAACATGCCGAAAGGCTTTGCCCCCGCCTGCGTCACCGCATCCCAGATCGCGGGGGCGTCGGCCATGTCGCAGTGGATTTCCCACCCCAGTTCGCCCGCGAAGGACACGCGCAGCAGCACGCAGTCGTAGCCCGCGACCTTTGCCTCCTGAAAGGATAGCCACGGCAAGGACAGATCGCCGTCCGTGAGGGGGCCGAGGATATCGCGCGCCTTTGGCCCGGTCACCAGCAGGCATTCGTACTTGTCACTGCGGTCATGTATTTCGACCCCCTCGGGAAGGTCTCGCTTCAGCACGTCCCGGTCATGCCATTGCGCCAGCGCGGCGGTAATCAGCCAGATGGCGTCGTCGCTCCGGGGGATCACCGACATCTCGGTCAGGATACGCCCCCGGTCATCGGGGAAATAGGCCAAGCCGACCCGCCCCGGCTGCGGCAGGCGCGACGCGGTGAGCGCGTTGACATGGTCGCGCGCCCCCGGCCCTTCCACCGCCAATCGGGTGAAGCCCGAAATCGCGAGGATGCCGCAGCCGGTCTGAACCGCTTCGCATTCCTCCTGAATACGCGGGGCCCACGGCCCGTTGCGGTCCCAGGTCTGGGTCGCCTCTTCGGAGGTGTCGTCGCCCGGCTTTGCGAACCAATTGGCCCGCTCCCACCCATTGTAGCTGCCGAACTGCGCACCTGCTTCCTTCAGCCGGTCGTGCAGCGGTGACAGCCGCTTGTTCCGCCCCGCAGGCCATGCGTGATGCGGGAAATGCATCGCGTATTCGTGGCCGTAGACCTCCATCGCCTTCTGGTCGCTGTGATCCTGATCTGCGTAAGCGGTAAGGCGGCGCGGGTCGCAGGCCCACATGTCCCATTCCGTCTGTCCTTCGGTGATCCACTCCGCCAGCACCTTGCCCGCACCACCGCCCTGCGTGATGCCGAAGGTGAATACGCAGGCCTCGTAGGCATTGGGCACCCCCGGCATGGGGCCAATCAGCGGCAGACCGTCGGGGGCATAGGGAATCGGCCCGTTGATGACCCGGCCCACCCCGGCGGTGCCGAGCAGGGGCACGCGCGCCATCGCGTCCTCGATGTACCATTCCAGCCGCTCCAGATCGTCGGGGTAGAGCTGGAAGGAGAAATCCTCGGGCATCGGATCCTCGGGCGTGACCCAATGCGCCTTGCAGTTGCGTTCATAGGGGCCGAGGTTCAGACCGTTCTTGTCCTGCCGCAGGTAGTAGGAGCTGTCGACATCACGCAGCAGCGGCACCTTGCGCCCATTCTCGCGCGTCCATTCCGCCAATTCTGGGATTTCCTCGGTCAGGAAATACTGGTGGCTCATGACCGTCATGGGCACGGTACGCCCGCCGAAGGGCTTGAACCATTCCCCCACCCGCTGGGCGTAGTAACCGGCGGCGTTCACCACCTTTTCACAGCGGATATCGCCCTTGGGCGTATGAACGATCCATTCGCCGCCATCCCGACTCACACCCGTCGCCGGGCAGAACCTTTCGATCCGCGCGCCCATGTCGCGCGCGCCTTTCGCCAACGCCTGCGTCAGCTGGGCCGGATCGATATCGCCGTCATCCGGATCCCACAGGCCGCCTGCAAGGTCGTGGGTTTCGAGGAAGGGGTAGCGATCCTTCAGGTCGGAAAGGTCCATCATCTCGAGGCTGAGACCCTGATAGTTCCCCATGGAACGTGCGCGCTCGAACTCCATCATCCGTTCCTTGCCATGGGCCAGCCTGACGGAGCCCGTGACATGGTAGTTCATCGGATAATCGACTTCCTTCTCCAGCCCGGCATAAAGCCCGAGGGAGTAGCGCTGCATGTTCATCACGGCCCAGGAGGTGGAGAAACTGGGGCAATTGCCCGCCGCATGCCATGTGGAACCGGCCGTCAGTTCGTTCTTTTCCAGCAAGACGCAATCGGTCCAGCCTGCCTTGGCGAGGTGATAGAGCGAGGATACCCCCACCACGCCGCCGCCAATGATGACCACGTGGGCCGTTGTCGGAAAGTCACTCATCGTGCTGCTCCTCTCGATAGGAAAGATCTTGAATCTGGTATCGTCGATGGGGCCGCGCCCCGGTGGTACTGGCTGCGCAACCGGGTCATGACCGCACCCCGACAGGAGTAGCGGACCCCAGCAGCACGCCGTAAACGATGAAGCACAGGGCCATCACGCGGCGGAACCATGCGTTGAAGACCGCGCCCAATGCGGCCCGCCCCAGCCCCGCGCCCAAGGCCGTGAACCCCGTATAGCTGAGCGCGGTGAGGGTCAGCGCCGTTGGGACGATCAGCGCCATCTGGTCCCAGATCGGAACCCCGGGCTGCACGAACTGAGAAAAGGCCGCAAGGTAGCCGGCAACGCTCTTGGGGTTGATCGTGGCAATGGCGAGCGCGCGGAAGTAGACCGACGCCGCCGGACGGTGCGTCATCTGAACGGGGCGCGATGCCAACATCAGGCCGCGCAGCCCCAGAAATATCAGGAAACCCGCGCCGATCAGCTTGGCGATGAAGAACGCCTGCGGCGAGGCGACAATCAGGGCCGTCACACCCAGTGCAGAAAGCAGCAGAAACAGGCTCGCCTGGGTCAGAATCGCAAGGACCCCGATCATCGCCCGCCTGAAGCCGAGGTTCATCCCGTTGCTGATGCAGTTCACCGCGTTGGGTCCGGGCGTGGTGACGAAGACGGCCCAGAACAGCGCGAATATGATCCATGCCTCGAAACTCATGGCTCAATAGACCGGAGGGGCGATCACCCAGATCGCAACGGCAGGGTGGTCGGTTGCATTCGCCCAGCGGAACGCCTCTCCGCGCAGGCGGAAACTGTCGCCGGGGTTCAGAACATGCCAGCGCCCGTCGATCTCGATATCGAGCGTGCCGGAGATCAGGTAGCCCACCTCCTGCGTGGGCCGCGCGACCGGGCTTTCGATCCGGCTGTGGGGCAAGAAGGTGGAATGTACCATTTCGAAGTCATCGGTCAGGTCCGGCGAAAGCAATTCCTCCACCAGCCCTGCGACCGAAGACCCGATCGCCCGCCGCCCGCCACGCCGCACGATATAGCCCGCCTCTTCGGCCTCTGCCGGATCGTGCCGAAACAGCATGGAGACCGATACATCGAGGCACCGGGCGATCTGCCGCAGGTCTGCGACCGAGGGCTCGGATTTGTCCCGCTCCACCTGACTGAGCCAGCCGACGGAGCGGTCGAGCTTTTCGGCGAGCGATGCCAGCGTAAGACCACGCGCCTTGCGCAGGGCGCGCAGGTCGGCGCCCAAGGTCTCTGTCCGCTCAGGAAGGCTATGCTGCATCGTCATGCCGTGAAATCTGGTAAGCTTTTTTCACGCTGCCCCAACATCGTGAAAAAATCCAGAACTATTTCACGGACGCGAAGGCTTCGTTCAGAATTTCAGTCAGATGGCTTGCGTCATCCTCTGTGAAGGCATCCGGCTGGTTGCTGTCGATATCGAAGACCCCGAGCAGCTGGCCGCTCCCCCCGAACACCGGCAGAACAAGCTCTGACCGTGTGGAGCTTGCACAGGCGATATGGCCTGGGAAGGCATCCACATCCGGTACGAGCTGCGCCTGCCCGCTGCGTGCCGCCGCCCCGCAGACCCCCCGGCTGAACGGTATCACCAGACACCCATGCCCGCCTTGATAAGGCCCGATCTTCAGCAGTTCCGGCGCGACCACGCGGTAAAAGCCGGTCCAGTCGAACCGGTCATCCGCGTGATGCACTTCGCAGGCGATGGTCGCCATCAAAGCGACGGGGTCGTCCTCCCCCGCGCAGAGCGACGCGATAGTGGCTTTCAACGTGTCATAATCGACGGTCAGCATAAGGGACTCAGGGGCGCTCGATGGCAATCGCGGTGCCTTCGCCCCCGCCGATGCAGATCGCCGCGACACCGCGCTTCAGCCCCCGCTTTTCCAGCGCGTTGAGAAGCGTCACCATGATCCGCGCCCCCGAGGCCCCGATGGGGTGGCCCAAGGCACAGGCCCCGCCATTCACGTTCACGATGTCATGGGAGAGGCCCATTTCATGCATGAAGGCCAGAGGCACGACAGCAAAGGCTTCGTTCACCTCCCACAGGTCAACGTCCTCCTTCTTCCAGCCAATCCGCTCCAGCAGTTTTTGCGCCGCCGGTACGGGGGCGGTGGTAAAGAGGCCGGGCGCCTGCGCATGGCTCGCATGGCCGACGATACGGGCGCGTACCTGCAGGCCCTGAGCCTCGGCCGCCTCTTCACTCGCGAGCACGAGTGCGGCCGCCCCGTCAGAGATGGAGGATGAATTCGCCGCCGTGACGGTACCCCCCTCGCGGAAGGCTGGTTTCAGCTGCGGTATCTTGTCGGGGCGGGCGGTTCCTGGCTGTTCGTCGGCGTCTATGGTGGCCGCGCCCTTGCGCGACCGCACCTCGACCGGAACGATTTCATCGGCAAAAGCACCCGATTCCTGTGCCTCGATCGCGCGGGAGAGGGAGGCCAGCGCATATTCATCCTGCCGCTCGCGGGTGAACTGATAGCTCTCCGCGCAGTCCTCGGCGAAGGTGCCCATCAGGCGACCCTTGTCGTAGGCGTCTTCCAGCCCGTCCAGAAACATGTGATCGATGACGGCACCATGGCCCAGCCGGGCGCCGCCGCGCATCTTGGGCAGAACGTAGGGGGCGGCGGTCATGCTCTCCATCCCGCCGGCAACCATGACATCGGCTTGGCCGAGCGCGATCTGGTCGAAGGCCATCATCGCCGCCTTCATGCCCGATCCGCACATCTTGTTGAGGGTGGTCGCGGGGACCTCTTCGCCCAGACCGGCCTTGAAACCCGCCTGCCGTGCCGGTGCCTGTCCCTGCCCCGCGGGCAATACGCATCCCATCAGAACTTCTTCGACCTTCGAAGCACCGGCACCCGCCATCGCCGCCTTGATCGCCGCCCCGCCGAGGTCGGAGGCCGTCATCCCGTCAAAAACGCCCTGAAAGCCCCCCATGGGTGTCCGCGCCGCGCCTGCAATCACCACGTTCCGCATGTCGTTCTCCTCCGCTGGATCATCACCAATTGGTAAGCTTTGCCGGATATGCCCAAAGACGCACCGGATCACGGGTATGTCTATGGAACTGAGCGCCGAAAATGAAGAGCGGTTGTGCGTTGTCACCGTGCAGGATAGGCGGATCGATGCCGCGGTCGCACTGGAATTCAAGGAGCGGGTCCGCCAATTGACCGAGGTGGCACAGCGCGCGGTTCTTCTGGATCTTTCCCAAGTCGAGTTCATCGATTCGAGCGGGCTGGGCGCCATCGTATCCACGATGAAGCACCTCTCACCCGACCGGGAACTCGTTCTTTCCGGCCTTACCCCCACGGTTGCGCGGGTTTTCAAATTGACCCGGATGGACAGCGTCTTTGCCGTCTACCCGACCCGCGAAGCTGCGGTCGACGATCTTGGCTGAATCGCACCCCCTACCGGCAGGGGCGTCCGCCGCATGAACCGGCCCGCCGCGCGCCTCGCCCTCTGCGCAAGGATGAAGGCTGAAGCACAGCAAATCAGGCCCACATTGGCCCGTTTGCTGGGCGGCCTTTCCCCCCTATCGCTGAGCGCGGAGGACAGGGACGCTGTTGAAATCGTTCTGGCCGAGGCACTGAACAACATTGTCGAACATGCTTACGGGGCCGCCCGTGTCGCCTGCCCCGTCGACATCATGTGCCGCCACGGCGAGCGGGCGCTCGACATCCGAATTACCGATGGGGGCCGCCCGATGCCCGATGATTGCCCCCCTCCCCGGACCGAACCAACACCTATTCCACAGGAAAACGGATTCGGCTGGA
>NZ_LWGH01001066.1:0-259 GCF_001635395.1 Sulfitobacter sp. HI0129
ACATTCCCGGCGTGATGCTCGCTTCTGCGGTGCGCGACTACGTGGTCAACCACGGGGTGTCCGTGGGGGACCGTACGGTCGTCGTGACGAACAACGACAATGCCTATCTGACGGCAATCGCGCTCAAACACGCAGGATTGGACGTGCCGGTGATCCTCGATGCGCGGGTGCTGCCGCAGGACAGCGAGTTGATGGCACAGGCCAAGGCGCTGGGTGTGCGGGTGCTGATGGGCCACGGGATTTCCAAGGTAAACGGCAC
>NZ_LWGH01001067.1:0-606 GCF_001635395.1 Sulfitobacter sp. HI0129
GCCTCCTGATCGAAGGCATCCAACATCGGGGCGAGGTGCGGCGCGGAGGGGCCGAGCGCCCGGTCAAAGGCATCGCGTTCTTCCGCCATCGTCAGGTTCAGACCGGATTTTCCCGCCATCAGGAACTTGCGCGCGACGGAGGGCTTCGCCTCGCAGATCGTCACCTTCATCCCCTTCTGCGCCATGACTTCGGCAGCAGCCAGACCGGCCGGTCCGCCACCGATGACGACAGCGCGCCGCGTTTCCGGATCCTTCTGGTCGATCATCTGCGGCTTGCCTTCGGCTACGGTCAGGCCATGTTCATGCCCGTCACGAGACCCGGGATCAAGCCGCCGATGACAGACCCTACCTGCCCGCTCTGCCTGCGCCCGATCCCCCCGGACGTCCCCCAAAGCCGCCACCATCTGATCCCGAAGCTGAAGGGCGGAAAGGGGGGCGCAACGGATGCCTTCGATCAGGAGGCGGTGCAGCATTGGGCCGAAGGACTGGGGCAGAGACTTTTCACAGGTTCGACAGGCCGCGTTTTCCCCGAAGCGATGAAGGCTTCGCCCCTGTTGCGGGCATGGCTGAGGCGGCTAGACGCGCTAGCAGTGGAGCGCCGCGTCG
>NZ_LWGH01001068.1:0-442 GCF_001635395.1 Sulfitobacter sp. HI0129
TCCGTCGGGCGGTTTGGCGTGGCCGTTGAAATGACAATCGAAGCCATCGGCGAATGTCTCGAAGATGACAATGATGAGATCGACATGTCATATTTTGCCGACGCTTATGCACTTCGCATGGGCTGCGACGAAGAGTTGAATCCCTTTGTTTCCGAGCACTGGAAACAGATTGACACGTTGGAAGCTTTGCAACGGTACGAAGACAAAAAACGCGAAGCAATGAAGGTATTGAACAAACGTCGCCGACCGTCTGCCAAATGAGCTGAAACCGCAAAACCTTCCAAAGAAGCGTAACCGCCCGATTGAAACCGCCTGCCTGACTGGGGCTCTCTGATCTAAGACACGTGCATAACTGCGTCGTTATCGACGTGTCTTATTTGGAGGGGCCATGCTGGGCGAAGTTCTGGGCGTTGAGCGGCGCCGTCGATGGAGCGATGACGAG
>NZ_LWGH01001069.1:0-255 GCF_001635395.1 Sulfitobacter sp. HI0129
CTCGCTGAAGGCGGCGATCTGCCGCGCGTTCAGCGCGTTGCGCGCCACCAGGTCCAGCTGCTTATCGCGCGTACTGTCATAGAGATTGACAGCCAGACCTGTTCCCAGACCGCCCAGGGGGATCATGCGGACACCGATTGCCCTGCCGCCGGCGGGGCGGCTTTTGCTGCGGCACCGCGGTCCGGCAGTTTCAGCGACATCAACTCGCCCTCGTACTTCAGCACGGGGCGCAGGTCGCTCATGGCCTTGTAGTAA
>NZ_LWGH01001070.1:0-253 GCF_001635395.1 Sulfitobacter sp. HI0129
GCGATGGGCTGACGCAGGCTACCCGCGTCGCGATCCTGAACGCCAACTATATCGCGCGGCGGCTCGAAGGGGCGTTCGACGTCCTTTACAAGGGGCCGTCGGGCAGGGTCGCGCATGAATGCATCATCGATGTGCGTCCTTTCGACGAGTCCGCCGGGATTACCGTGGAGGATATCGCCAAGCGTCTGATCGACTGCGGCTTCCACGCGCCCACCATGTCATGGCCGGTGGCCGGTACGCTGATGGTGGAGCC
>NZ_LWGH01001071.1:0-1218 GCF_001635395.1 Sulfitobacter sp. HI0129
GATTTCGGCAGCGCGCAAAGCAGTGATCGTCATCGCCGTGCTGGTCGGCACGGGCGTGGTGCTCGCCTCCATCAATACGCTCAACACCGTGGGCCTGTCGCTGCTGGCCTCTGCCGGGGCGCTGACGCTGATCCTGGGCTTTGCCGCGCGCGAGGTGCTGGGCAACATCCTCGCCTCCGTGCAGATCGCGCTGAACCGCTCCGCCCGGATCGGCGATCAGCTCATGTTCGAAGGCCACTTCTGCACGGTGGAGCGCATCCACTTCACCTACGTCCAGTTGATCATCTGGAACGGCAACCGGCTCATCGTGCCGGTCAGCCATTTCGTGGGCGATGCCTTTGAAAACTGGTCGCTGGAGGATCCCGCGATGGTGCGTCCCATCAAGCTGACCCTCGCCCAGACGGCGGATGTGGAGCAGCTGCGCCGCGCCTTCTTCGACCTGCTGGACAAAGAGGACCAGGACGACGTAAGTCCGCGCTCCTCCGCCAAGGTGCATGTCACCGGGCAGGACGTCTTCGGCGTGAAGGTCCGGGTCGAACTGCCCACGTCCAACCCCGCCACCGGCTGGGAAATCGAATGCCGCGTGCGCGAAGGCCTGCTGGCCGAAGCGGTGCGTATCGAACGCGAAAGCGGGACACGAATGCTGCCCCCCGCGCAGCAGGACCTGCCCGATAACTGACCTGTTTTTGAATTGCGGCGCCCCGACCCGCAGAGAAGGATTCCCCATGGAAGAACTGATATTTGGCTGGGAGGAATGGATCGCCCTGCCCGAGCTTGGCCTCCCCGCCCTGAAGGTAAAGGTGGACACGGGCGCGCGGACCTCCGCCCTGCATGCCCATGACATCGAAGTCTTCGGCCCCGCCTCGAAGCCCAAGGTGCGTTTCAACGTCTATCCCATCGCCGGGCGCGAGGATATCGCGATCACCTGTTCCGCGCCGATCCTCGACCGGCGCGAAGTGACCTCCTCCAACGGGGAAAGCGAGACACGCTTTGTCATCTCCACCCGAATGGCCGTGGCCGGGCAAAGCTGGCCCATCGAGGTCACGCTGACCAACCGCGCCACCATGAGCAGCCGGATGCTGCTGGGCCGGCAGGCCCTGCAGGACCACATTACGATTTCCGCCACCGAAAAGCGCCTGCAGCCGGACCTCAGCTACGATGTCTACCACACCGCCACGGTCAGCCACGCCGCCCCCCAGCGCGCCCTGCGCATCGCCG
>NZ_LWGH01001072.1:0-630 GCF_001635395.1 Sulfitobacter sp. HI0129
ATTTCCGTGTCCGGTGTCAGCGCCGGACTGTGCGGCGGCGACCGGCCCGGTCACTTCGATGGCGTGGCGACCGTCGTGACCAAGCTGCTGCTACAGACCGACGCCGATTGTACGTTCTTCGGCGAAAAGGATTATCAGCAGCTGCAGGTGGTCCGTCGTGTCGTCGCTGACCTTGATTTGAAAACCGAAATTGTCGCCTGCCCAACGGTTCGCGAGGACGACGGCCTTGCCATGTCTTCGCGCAATCTGCGGCTTGGGAAGGAATCGCGTGAAGTGGCGCCTGTGATCGGACGTGTGCTAGAAAGCGCGGCCAATGTAATCGGTCAGGGCGGCAACGTCGCGCAGGCGCTTCAAACCTCACGTCAGGCGCTCCTCGTCGCTGGCTTTGACGACGTCGACTATTTTGAATTGCGCAGCGATCCCAATTTACAGCCGTTGATGTCGGCGGACCGTCCCGCGCGCCTGTTCGTTGCCGCCTGGCTGAACGGTGTGCGACTAATTGACAATACGCCGGTCAAAGCTGCATCTCACGCGCCAATCGAAGCCGGAAGAATACCTGAACCCGTCTGACGTCAGCCGAATGCGACTATCCAAATTAGGATAACGCTATAGAATTGAGAGGACCAGCAC
>NZ_LWGH01001073.1:0-255 GCF_001635395.1 Sulfitobacter sp. HI0129
CCTCGCGCGCGGCAAAGCCCAGGATCAGCGTCAGCGCCCCGGCAGAGGCCAGCAGCGACAGGCCCACGGTGTTGAGCGTATTGATGGAGGCGAGCACCACGCCCGTGCCGACCAGCACGGCGATGACGATCACTGCTTTGCGCGCTGCCGAAATCGTCGTGGCCATGGCCCGCATGTGAGAATTCTCGGGGTCGGCCAGTTCATCGGGGTTGTTCTGGCTGATCATGTCGAAGATCTCGTCGATGATCAGCACCA
>NZ_LWGH01001074.1:0-257 GCF_001635395.1 Sulfitobacter sp. HI0129
GGGTTGGGCAACTGGCTGAACTCCAGCACCATGAGCCGCCCGCCGGGGCGCAGAACGCGGAACGCCTCGTTCAGGGCCTCCTGCGGGCGCGTGACGTTCCGGATGCCGAAACTGATGGTGTAGACGTCGAAGCTGTCGTCGGGAAAGGGCAGCGCCATCGCGTCCCCCACCACCCAGTCGAGGCTTTCCGCGAGGTCCTGCGCCTCAGCGCGCTTGCGGCCTTCGACGAGCATGGGTTCGGTCAGGTCCAGCACCGT
>NZ_LWGH01001075.1:0-4889 GCF_001635395.1 Sulfitobacter sp. HI0129
GCTGATGCGTCGGCAGCTGATGAAAATGCTGGTCACCGCCGAGCAAGGGCGTTCGATGGTCTTTCATACGGCACGCGTGTTGCAGGCCGCAGATGCGGGTGATGCCGAGATGGCCAGGGTCCTGCGTATCCTGACGCCGTTGATAAAGTTCCGCACCTGCCGTGACGCGCGCAAGGTCGCGGGCGACGGCATGGAGGTGCGCGGCGGCTGTGGCTATATCGAGGAATGGTCGGACGCGCGGGTCCTGCGCGATGCCCATCTTGGCTCGATCTGGGAGGGCACGAGTAACATCGTGGCCCTTGACGTGGCGCGCGCGGTGCGTCGTGCCGGGGCGTTGGATGCCTTGCGGGCCTATGTCGGCACGCTTTTGGATGACGCCCGTGAGGCGGGCACCGACGTTGCCAAGGTGGCGGCTTGTTTTGACCGCGCCGCCGATCTGCTGGATGGCGTTGCCAATGACCGTGCGCGCGAAGGCGATGTGCGCGCCGCTGCCAGCGCGGTTTACAATGCCACCTCAGCGGCGATCATGGTTTGGGAAGATGCAAAGCTTTCGGGTGATGCCGGGTATTCCGGCGACCGCAAGCGTTTGGCGGATGCGGTGATTGCCCACAAGCTGACCGCGCATGATCCTTTGGCCGCACCGGCCGCCGGATCATCCGAAGACGATGCCGCCATTGCGGCGCTGTTGAATCGCGCGCTGGTCAGCGATGTCACCACGCAAACGCAGATTGCAGCGCAATGACGGCGGTTCCGAACACAAGTGCGCTTGATGGCTTGAAGGTCGTCGATCTGTCGCGCGTGCTGGGCGGGCCGATCGCCGGGCAGATACTGGGCGACCATGGCGCGGATGTGATCAAAGTCGAGCCGCCCTCGGGCGATGAAACCCGCGAGTGGGGCCCGCCGTTCCAAGAGGAAACCGCATCCTATTTCATCGGCATCAACCGCAACAAGCGCGCGCTGGCGCTGGATTTGCGGCAGGAGGAAGGTCGCGATGTGCTGATGCGCCTGTTGGCGGATGCGGATGTCGTGCTTGAGAATTTCAAGACCGGCACGATGGAACGCTGGGGCATAGGCCCCGAGGTTCTGCGCGAACGGTTCCCGGCCCTGATCTATTGCAGGGTCAGCGGATTTGGGGCCGACGGACCAATGGGCGGTTTGCCCGGCTATGACGCGATCCTGCAGGCCATGGGCGGTCTGATGAGCGTGAACGGCACCGAGGAGAGCGGCCCGACACGGGTGGGACTGCCGCTGGTTGATATGGTCACGGGCATGAATGCGGTCCAGGGCATATTGCTGGCGCTGCATCATCGCTCCAGGACCGGAATGGGTCAGTTCATCGAGGCGGCACTGTTTGACAGCGCGTTGTCGCTGTTGCATCCGCATGCCGCAAATTATGCCCTGTCGGGAAAACTGCCAAAGCTTACCGGCAATGATCACCCCAATATCTCGCCCTATTCGGCCTATGCGACGGGCGGGCGGCCGATTTATCTTTCGGTTGGAAACGACCGCCAGTTCGCGCGGCTGTGTGAATTGATAGACGCCCCTGACATTGCGACCGATCCACGGTTTTCCTCCAATGGAAACCGTGTGAAAAACCGCGCGGCCTTGCGCGAGGTTCTCGAGGCGGTTCTGGCCAGTCACGACGCCAATACGCTGGCCACAAAGCTGATCGAAGGCGGTGTGCCGGCGGGGCCGGTTCTGGACGTGGGCGAAGCCTTGGCGCATCCGCACACCGCACACCGGCAGATGCGGGTCAGCATCGGGGATTACACCGGCTTGGGCGCGCCGGTCAAAGCGGCCGCCACGCCGGCCAGCTATCGGCGCAAGCCGCCGAAGTTCGCAGAGCACCGCGAGGAGATTCTGTCAGAGGCAGGGTTCTCTGCCGATGACATTTCGGCACTGACCCAGAAAGGGATCACACCCGACAAACGCAACATCTGAGGTCCAAAGGGACAGCAGACGGATCGAACGACATTCACAGGGAGGAACCTACATGTCTAACATTTTGCTCAAAACACTTGGTGCGACGGCGATTGCCATCGCGTCGGTCATGCCGGCCGCGGCGCAGGAAACAGAGCTTGCACGCTCAATGCTCTGGTCGACGTATGACGTCGGATCCAGCGGCTATACCGAAGCCTCTGCCGTGGCGGATGCTTTCGGCAAGAAGTTCGACACGCGGGTGCGGATCATGCCCTCCGGCACCTCCATCGGGCGCCTGCTGCCGCTCAAGACAGGCCGCGTGCAATACGGCTGGCTTGCCAACGAGGTCTATTTTGCGACCGAGGCGCTTTATGATTTCTCGGTGCAGGAATGGGGACCGCAGGATTTGCGTATCGTCGCCGGGCGGCCGTCGACCTTTGGCATGGCGATTGCGACCGACAGCGGTATCAAGACCATCGCGGACATTCGCGGCAAGCGCGTGCCACGGATCAAGGCAAACCCGTCGATCAACATCAAGGTCGAAGCAATGCTCGCCTTTGCGGGTCTGACATGGGATGACGTACAGGTTGTCGAGGTTCCATCCTATGGCGCGGCGCTTCAGGCGCTGGTCGATGGTCAGGCAGATGTTGCAGGCACCACACCAACCGCGGCCACTCTGTACGAGCTGGAAGGATCGTCGCGCGGATTGAGCTGGGCGCCCCTGCCGGAAGACAACGCAGAAGGCTGGGCTGCGGTGACAGATGTCGCAAGTTTCTTTGCCCCTGCAACCGTCACCACCGGCGCGGGTATCTCTGAAGACAATCCGGCACAGATTTTTGCCGTGCGCTACCCGATGATCACGGTTTACGCCGATGCCGATGAAAACGAGGTCTATAACTTTATCAAGGCGCTGGACGAAAGCTTTGATATCTACAAGGACGCAACATCTGCGATGCCGAACTGGGCCATCAGCGAGGCCGGCACAACACCGCAGGACGCGCCGTTCCATCCCGGAGCCATCCGATATCTGAAAGAGATCGGCGTGTGGACGGACAAGGACCAGGCGTGGAACGATGCGCGGCTTGCCCGGCTTGAAAACGTGATGGCCGCATGGGAGACCGCGACCGAAGAGGCGATGGACCAAAACATCTCTTCCAAGGACTGGCCGACGTTCTGGGAAGAGCACCGGGCTGCAATCGAAAAATAATGTTTGTCCCCGTCCTGAAACAATGGACGGGGACCATTTTCCTGACCGCTGACCCCGAGGTATCCAAATGCAAGCGTCCAACGAAGGCCCGATCGAGCGACTGAACACCCCCGCCCGCATATCTGTGGGCATCCTTGGGGCAGCAGGCCTTGTCGGCATTGTTCTGCAAACCTTCAATCTGTCGCTGTTCGGGGTCTTTCCGCTGTTGTCGAACAGGTACTATTACCTGTTGATCGGGATTTTCCTTGCGGCGGCGTTTTTGTTGCTGCCGCCGCGCACCGGAGCCATGCAGATGCGTGTCAATCTGGTGGATTGGGTGCTTGCTGCGCTTGCCCTGGCGTCGGGGATCTATTTTGCGATCAATGCCGAGCTGATCTTGACGCAAGGATGGGACGTGGTGGCGCCGACTACGGCTGCGGCCGTGTCGATTGTGATGGTGCTGCTGTCGCTTGAGGCGCTGCGCCGGTCTGGTGGCACGCTGCTTTTGGTGATTTGCGCATTCTTTGCCACCTATCCGCTTTTTGCAGAGCATATGCCCGGATTTCTCTGGGGGCCGTCTTTGTCGCTGACCGAAACAGCGGCGGCGCATGTGATGGGCGTGGAAAGCCTGATCGGAATTCCATTGCGCGTGGTGGCGGATACGCTTGTCGGGTTTATCATCTTTGGTGCTGTGTTGAACGCCGTTGGCGGCGCGCAGTTCTTTATGGACCTGTCCATGGCGCTGATGGGCCGCCGGCGTGGCGGGTCGGCCAAGGTCGCAATCATTTCAAGCGCGCTGTTCGGTTCGCTGTCCGGTTCGGTGATTTCCAACGTGCTGTCCACGGGCCGCATGACCATCAGTTCGATGAAGAGGGCCGGATACCCCGCGCAATACGCGGGCGCAGTCGAAGCCTGTGCCTCGACAGGGGGGACGTTGATGCCGCCGGTCATGGGGGCTGTTGCCTTTATCATGGCGTCATTTCTGGACATGCCCTACACGACGATCATCGTCGCCGCGATTGTGCCATCGCTGCTGTATTACATCGCGCTGTTGCTGCAGGTTGACCTGTTTGCCGCGCGCAAGGGCATTGTCTCCCCTGCAGATCAGGTACTCCCGATCTTGCGCGAGGTGGTGATGCAAGGCTGGCACCATCTGTTTTCGCTGGCGGCGCTGGTTGTGCTGTTGTTCGCGGTCAGCCCGTCACGCGCGGCATATTACGCCACCGCAGCCATGCTTTTGGTTGCACTGCTGCGCCATCGGCAGATCCCCAAACTTGCCGCGGCGCTTGGCCTGGTACAGGGGGTCACACGTGACATTGCCTATCTGATCGCCACGCTTTGCGGGATCGGGCTGGTTGTCGGATCGCTTGCCATCACCGGCGTGGGCGGTGCGTTTTCGCGCGAGCTGGTTCAATATGGCGGGCAGAGCACGCTGTTGTTGCTGGTGCTGGGCGCGATCACCAGTTTCGTTCTGGGCATGGGGATGACCGTTTCGGCCTGTTACATCTTTCTGGCCACGATCCTTGCGCCTGCGCTGGTCAAGCTGGGGCTGTCGCCCATCGGATCGCATTTGTTCGTGCTGTATTGGGGCATGCTGTCCTATATCACACCACCGGTTGCGCTGGCCTCGATCACTGCGGCGCAAATCTCGGGGGCCAACGGCATGGCGACGGGGTTTACGTCGATGCGACTGGGGACGCCCCTGTTCATCCTGCCCTTCGTCTTCGTGTACGAGCCTGCATTGCTGCTGCAGGGCGGGGATGTGGTTGCCATCGTCATGGCG
>NZ_LWGH01001076.1:0-204 GCF_001635395.1 Sulfitobacter sp. HI0129
GGGCGAGGGGCGCGATTTCCTGATCCTTGACGGCGCTATGAACGATCTGATCCGCCCCGCGATGTACGACGCCTACCATGACATCGTGCCCGTGGTGGAGCCGGAGGCAGGCGTGGCGCAGCAGCCCTATGACATTGTCGGCCCGGTCTGTGAGACCGGCGATACCTTTGCCCGCCAGCGCATGATGCCGCCCCTGTCTGCAGG
>NZ_LWGH01001077.1:0-292 GCF_001635395.1 Sulfitobacter sp. HI0129
CCTTGCAGGACCTTCCGGGGCGGGGTGGCCTCCGCCCCCAGTGATTGCAGCGCTTCCAGCACATCGGCGGCGTCCCGCACCAGCGTCGCCCCGTCCCGCAGCAGCAGGTTGCAGCCCGCCGCACGGGCGTCGAACGGGTGGCCCGGCACGGCCAGCACCTCGCGCCCCTGATCCAGCGCGTCCCGCGCGGTAATGAGCGCGCCCGACCGCGCGGCACCTTCCACCACCACCGTCGCCGCCGACAGGCCCGAGATGATGCGATTGCGCAGCGGGAAATGCCGCGCCAGCGGTT
>NZ_LWGH01001078.1:0-349 GCF_001635395.1 Sulfitobacter sp. HI0129
GTGGCGTTGCCCTTGGTTCTTCAATGGCACGCGCAATCGGCAGCTGGCCTCTTTCTATACGACGCAATCAGTACGGGAGCGTACAATCTGGGGGTGATTGCCTGTGGGGCCGATCTCCTGCCTGTTTAAGAGGTGAGTTGGGATGCCAATGCATTGAGACGGTGCAATTTAAAATGCTTTAAGTGGACGGCACTTTTCGGCCACTTTTCGCGGTTTCCATTACCTTAAGTTGTCCCGTGGCAGTCGACACAATACCATTTTCATGTAAATATGTTTTGCGTGAAACACCCTAAGGGGTATGCTGCCACCAGTTGCACTACTTCACGTTAGGTCTTTTGGACGAGTACGC
>NZ_LWGH01001079.1:0-676 GCF_001635395.1 Sulfitobacter sp. HI0129
CGATGAGGTTCTGCGACAGGCTCGACCCAAGGCCGGTCAGGCCGAGGCAGCCCNCGACGATCCCGGCAATGGCGCACATGATCGCGATGAACACCGTGGCTTCGCCCGCTTCCACGAAGGTGCGGACATAGGCGCGCGCCGGGCGGCGCATGCTGGGCAGGACCAGCGACATCAGGATCGTGGCGAAGCTGGCCGCGAAGGCCGAGGCCGCCGGGTTCCAGTTCCAGCCAAAGAGCGTCCAGAGCAGGATCGCGAAGGGCACCGCCACCGGGATCATCCGGCGGCCCGCATCGCGCAGGTCCGGAAGCTCGGTCGCGTCGGCGCCTTCCATGCTGGCTTTCACCGCTTCGAGGTGAACCTGAAGGTAGACGCAGAAGTAGAACAGGAGCGCCGGAACCGCCGCCGCGATGGCCACGGTGGCATAGGGAACGGCCAGAAACTCGGCCATGAGAAAGCCGGTGGCGGCCATGACCGGGGGCAGGACGAGGCCGCCGGTGGAGGCGACTGCCTCGACCGCGCCGGCCCGTTCGGGCGAATATCCGACCTTGCGCATCATCGGGATGGTGAGCATCCCGGTGGTGGCCACGTTGGCCGAGGCGCTGCCCGAGAGCGAGCCAAAGAGCGCGCTGGACATGATCGCGACCTTGGCGGGTCCGCCCTTGCGGCGGCCCATCAG
>NZ_LWGH01001080.1:0-10404 GCF_001635395.1 Sulfitobacter sp. HI0129
ACATTACCTGACGGTGGCGGGAACGCTGTTCGTCATTGGCATCTTCGGGCTATTCCTGAACCGCAAGAACGTGATCATCCTGCTGATGAGCATCGAATTGATGCTCCTGGCGGTGAACATCAACTTCGTGGCTTTTTCCAGCTATCTGGGCGACCTCGTCGGGCAGGTCTACACGCTGTTCGTGCTGACCGTCGCCGCCGCCGAGGCCGCCATCGGGCTTGCCATTCTGGTCTGCTTCTTCCGTAACCGCGGAACGATCGCGGTCGAAGACGTCAACGTGATGAAGGGCTGAGGTCATGGAAATCATCATCCTGTTCGCGCCTCTCATCGGTGCGCTGATCTGCGGCTTTACATGGAAGGCCATCGGCGAGGTGGCCGCCCAGTGGACGGCGACGGCGCTGCTGTTCCTCGCTGCGCTGCTGTCCTGGATCGTGTTCTTCACCCATGACGGGCAGGCGGAGGTCATTCCGATCTTCCGCTTCATCGAAAGCGGCACGCTCAGTACCGATTGGGCGATCCGGATGGACCGGCTGACCGCTATCATGCTGATCGTGATCACCACGGTTTCGAGCCTCGTGCACCTTTATTCCTTCGGCTACATGGCGCATGACGAGAACTTTCGCGAAGGCGAAAGCTATCGCCCCCGCTTCTTTGCCTATCTGTCCTTCTTCACCTTCGCCATGCTGGCGCTCGTCACCTCGAACAACCTCGTCCAGATGTTCTTCGGCTGGGAAGGCGTGGGCGTGGCGTCCTACCTGCTGATCGGCTTTTATTACCGGAAGCCTTCGGCCAACGCCGCCGCGATCAAGGCCTTCGTCGTGAACCGGGTGGGTGACTTCGGCTTTGCGCTGGGGATTTTCGGGCTGTTCTACCTGACGGACAGCATCCGTTTCGATGACATCTTCGCCGCCGTACCGGAGCTTGCGGAAACCAATGTCCGTTTCCTCTGGGCCGACTGGAACGCCGCGAACCTGATCGCCTTCCTGCTCTTCGTGGGGGCCATGGGTAAATCGGCGCAGCTTTTCCTGCACACATGGCTGCCCGACGCGATGGAAGGTCCGACGCCCGTGTCGGCGCTGATCCACGCCGCAACCATGGTGACGGCGGGGGTCTTCCTTGTCACACGCATGTCACCGCTGATGGAATTCGCGCCCGAGGCGATGGCCTTCGTGACCGTCATCGGGGCGACTACCGCATTCTTCGCGGCGACCGTGGGCCTTGTGCAGACGGATATCAAGCGCGTCATCGCCTATTCCACCTGTTCGCAGCTCGGCTACATGTTCGTGGCCGCAGGCGTGGGCATGTATTCGGCGGCGATGTTCCACTTGTTCACCCATGCCTTCTTCAAGGCCATGCTCTTCCTCGGGGCGGGTTCCGTGATCCACGCCATGCACCATGAGCAGGACATGATGAACTATGGCGGGTTGCGGAAGAAGATCCCCTATACCTTCTGGGCCATGATGATCGGCACGCTGGCGATTACCGGCGTCGGCATCCCGCTGACGCAGATCGGCTTCGCCGGCTTCCTCAGCAAGGACGCGATCATCGAAAGCGCCTGGGCGGGCGGGTCGGCCTATGGCTTCTGGTTGCTCGTGGCCGCGGCGGCGATGACCAGCTTCTACAGCTGGCGGCTGATGTTCCTGACCTTCTACGGTGCGCCGCGCGGCAACAAGCATACCCACGACCATGCCCATGAAGCACCGATGACCATGCTGATCCCGCTGGGTGTACTTGGCCTCGGCGCCGTTTTCGCCGGCATGGTCTGGTACGGCAGTTTCTTTGGCAAAACCTACCAGATCGCGGATTTCTTCGGTATCCCGCTGGCCGAAGCCTCCGCCGCGGGTGATGCCCACGTCGAGGGGGCTGAAGGCACCGGTGGCGCTACCGGGCCTGACGATGGTGACCCGGGCGTGGGTGCGATCCTCGAAGGCGATCAGGAGGGCGGCAAGAAGGGCGGCGACTACCATGCGGCCTTTGGCGGCGCCCCCGGGGACGGCGCGATCTACTTCGCCCCTGACAACCACGTGCTGGACGAGGCGCATGAGGCCCCGGTCTGGGTCAAGGTTTCGCCCTTCGTCGCGATGCTCCTCGGTCTGGCCATGGCCGTCTGGTTCTACATCCTGAACCCGTCGCTGCCCGGGCGCCTCGCTGCGAACCAGCGGCCGCTTTATAACTTCCTGCTCAACAAGTGGTACTTCGACGAGATCTACAATGTCGTCTTCGTGCGCCCGGCCAAGGCCATCGGCCGCTTCTTCTGGAAGCGCGGCGACGGTAACGTGATCGACGGAACCCTGAACGGGATCGCCATGGGCATCGTGCCCTTCTTTACCCGCCTCGCGGGGCGTGCCCAGTCGGGCTACATCTTCACCTATGCCTTCGCCATGGTGATCGGCATCGCGGTGCTGGTGACATGGATGACGATGACCGGAGGGTCGAACTGATGGATCACCACTTGCTGTCCATTATCACCTTCATGCCGGCCTTTGCGGCGCTGATCCTCGGCGTGTTCCTGCGCGGCGACGATCCGGCGGCGCAGCGCAATGCCAAATGGCTGGCGATGATCACCACGACAGTGGTGTTCCTGATCTCGCTCTTCATCCTGTTCGATTTCGATCCCGACGACGTGGGTTTCCAGCACGTGGACGAAGCGGAATGGCTGCTCGGTCTCAGCTACCGGCTGGGCGTTGACGGGATCTCGGTCCTCTTTGTGATGTTGACGACCTTCATGATGCCGCTCGTAATCGCAGCAAGCTGGCACGTTACGGACCGGGTGAAGGAATACATGATCGCCTTCCTCGTGCTGGAGACGCTGATGCTTGGCGTTTTCATGGCGCTCGATCTGGTGCTCTTCTACCTCTTCTTCGAGGCTGGCCTGATCCCGATGTTCCTGATCATCGGCATCTGGGGCGGGAAGGATCGCATCTATGCGAGCTTCAAGTTCTTCCTCTATACCTTCCTCGGCTCGGTTCTGATGCTCGTGGCCATGGTGGCCATGTATACCGAGGCGGGCACCACCTGTATCGGCGGCTGCGAGATCAATCTGCTGAACCACAACTTTGCCTCCGACAGTTTCGAGCTTCTGGGCATCCAGATCATCGGCGGGATGCAGACGCTGCTCTTCCTCGCCTTCTTCGCGAGCTTCGCGGTCAAGATGCCCATGTGGCCCGTGCACACATGGCTGCCCGACGCCCACGTTCAAGCCCCCACTGCGGGTTCGGTGGTTCTGGCGGCGATCCTGCTGAAGATGGGCGGCTACGGTTTCCTGCGGTTTTCGCTGCCGATGTTTCCCGTCGGGGCCGAAGTGCTGGCGCCCATGGTGCTGTGGCTCTCGGCCATCGCGATCGTCTACACCTCGCTCGTCGCGCTGGTGCAAGAGGACATGAAGAAGCTCATTGCCTATTCCTCGGTCGCGCATATGGGGTTCGTTACCATGGGGATCTTCACCGCCACCCAACAGGGTGTCGACGGGGCGATCTTCCAGATGATTAGCCACGGCTTCATCTCAGGCGCCCTCTTTCTTTGTGTCGGCGTGATCTATGACCGCATGCACACCCGGGAAATCGACGCCTATGGTGGGCTGGTGAACCGGATGCCGGCCTATGCGCTGATTTTCATGCTCTTCACCATGGCGAACGTGGGGCTGCCGGGGACCAGCGGCTTCGTGGGTGAATTCCTCACGCTCATGGCAGCCTTCCAGGTCAATACATGGGTCGCCGCGGTGGCGACCACGGGCGTGATCTTCAGTGCGGCCTATGCGCTCTGGCTCTATCGCCGGGTGGTGATGGGGGATCTCATCAAGGAGAGCCTGAAGTCGATCACCGACATGACGTCGCGTGAACGCTGGATATTCGCGCCGCTGGTGGCCATGACCCTGCTGCTTGGCGTCTATCCCGCGCTGGTGCTCGACATCATCGGCCCTGCCGTCGCCGATCTGGTGATGAATTACGAAACCTCGGTGGAGGGTGCCGATCTGGCGACCCGCACTGCCGCGGTCACGAACTGAGAAGGACTGCACGATGATTTCCGACGATCTGAACGTCATCCTGCCGGAAATCCTGCTGGCCGTCTGGGCCATGCTGGGGCTTCTGGGCGCGGTCTATACCTCGAAGGACAAGGCCGGTAGCCTGCTGGTCTGGATGACCGCAGGCATCATGGCGCTGCTCGCCGCATGGATCGGGCTGACCGGGGAGACGACACGCATCGCCTTTGGCGGGATGTTCATCGAAGACGGTTTCGCGCGGTTTGCCAAGATCACCATTCTGCTGTCGGCGGCTGCCGTGCTCATGATGTCCGAAGCCTACATGCGCGAGCGTGGTCTGCTGCGGTTCGAATATCCGATGCTGGTGGCGCTGGCCGCGGTCGGAATGATGATGATGGTCAGCGCGGGCGATCTGATGGCGCTCTACATGGGGCTGGAGCTTCAGTCGCTGGCGCTCTACGTCATCGCATCGCTCCGGCGGGACAGCATCAAATCGACGGAAGCGGGCCTGAAATACTTCGTGCTGGGCGCGCTTTCCTCGGGCTTGCTGCTCTATGGTGCGTCGCTGGTCTATGGCTACGCGGGCACGACGCTTTTCACGGGCATCATCACGACCGCGCAGACGGGCGGCAGTTCTATCGGTCTGCTGCTGGGCCTCGTTTTCCTGATCTCCGGCATGGCGTTCAAGGTTTCCGCGGTGCCCTTCCACATGTGGACGCCCGATGTCTACGAAGGGGCGCCCACTCCCGTCACGGCCTTTTTCGCCACTGCGCCCAAGATGGCGGCCATGGCGCTGTTCGCGCGTGTGCTTCACGACGCCTTCGGCCGGGCCGTGGGGGATTGGAGCCAGATCATCGCACTTCTGTCGGTTCTTTCCATGTTCCTCGGAGCTTTCGCGGCGATCGGTCAGACGAACATCAAGCGGCTGATGGCCTATTCCTCCATCGCGCACATGGGCTATGCGCTCATGGGGCTGGCCGCGGGCACGGCGCTGGGTGTGCAGGCGATGCTGGTCTACATGGCGATCTACGTGACCATGAATATCGGCACCTTCGCGTTTATCCTGCTGATGAGTCGGGACGGTGCACCCGTGACGGACATCAATTCGCTCAACCTCTATGCCCGCCGCGCCCCGGCGCGTGCGCTGGCCATGCTGGTCCTGCTGTTCAGCCTTGCAGGCGTACCGCCGATGCTGGGCTTTTTCGGCAAACTCTACGTGCTGCGCGCGGCATATGAAGGCGGGCTGGTCTGGCTGGCGGTGGCAGGCGTGATCGCTTCGGTGATCGGGGCCTACTACTACCTGCGCATTGTCTTCCTGATGTATTTCGGCGAAGAAACCTCCCAGCCGCTGGACAACCATCGCAGTGGCCTGCTGGGCGGATTCCTCGCGGTTTCGGCGCTGGTCATGGTTCTGGGCATCATCAACATGTTCGGTGTCGAAGGCGCCGCAGCAGCGGCGGCCCTGACCCTTGTCAACTAGCACCCCCTGCGGGACGGCGGGATGACCGGCTGGCCCGAAGGGTACGACCGCCGGATCTATACCGTACTGGATTCGACCCTGACGGAAGCCGGCAGACTGCTGCCGGATCTGACCATGCCCACATGGATCCTCGCCGAGGAACAGACCGCGGCGCGGGGGCGGCGGGGCAGGGCATGGGCCACCCCGCGCGGCAATTTCGCGGCAACGCTGGTGATGCGCCGGAACGAGCCGCCGGGCACGGCTGCGCTTCGCAGCTTTGTCACCTCGCTGGCACTCTACCGGGCTTTCGCCACGGTGCTGGAAAGCGAAGAGACGCTCGCCCTGAAATGGCCCAATGACGTGCTGCTGGGCGGGGCCAAGGTGGCGGGCATCCTTCTGGAAAGCCTGGGCGAGCATCTCGTCATCGGGATCGGGGTCAACCTGTTGCACCCGCCCGAGGCCGCCATGCTGGAGCCGGGCGCCCTGCCACCTGCGACCTTGGCGGAACATGCGGGACGCCGGGTATCGGCATCCGCCTTTCTCGATATCCTCGCGCCGGCCTATGCCACGCTGGAGAGACAGTTTCGCGAACAGGGCTTCGCCCCCATCCGAAGCGCTTGGCTGTCCCACGCCGCGCGGATCGGCGAAACCGTGACCGCCCGAACCATGCGTGAAGAGACAACGGGCGTGTTCGAGGACGTGGACCTCGACGGCAATCTTATCCTGCGGACTTCTTCGGGACGGGTGAAAATCACCGCCGCGGATGTCTTTTTCTGAACGAAGCTGAAGCCAACGGGGGAACGGACCATGCTTCTGGCCATCGACTGCGGCAATACCAATACCGTCTTTTCGATCTGGGACGGGTCAGAGTTCATCGCGACCTGGCGCACCTCTACCGAATGGCAGCGCACGGCGGATCAATATTATGTCTGGCTGAGCACGCTGATGAAGTTCCAGAAGGTCGAAGCCGACATCACCGATATGATCATCAGCTCGACCGTGCCGCGCGTGGTCTTCAACCTGCGTGTGCTGGCCGACCGGTATTTCAACACCCGCCCCATTGTCGTCGGAAAGCCGGAATGCGCCCTGCCGGTGGATGTGCGGGTGGATGCCGGTACAGCGGTGGGGCCGGATCGGCTGGTGAACACGGCGGCGGGCCATGATCTTTTCGGCGGTGACCTCATCGTGGTTGATTTCGGCACCGCCACGACCTTCGATGTCGTCGCCTCCGACGGGGCCTATGTGGGCGGGGTGATCGCACCCGGCGTCAACCTGAGCCTTGAGGCGTTGCACAATGCGGCAGCGGCACTACCTCACGTGGACATCTCGAAGCCCTTGCAGGTTGTCGGGACGAATACCGTAGCCTGTATGCAGTCAGGTATCTTTTGGGGTTATGTCGGTCTGGTGCGTGAGATATGTGCCCGGATAAAGGCGGAGCAGGGGCGCGACATGCGCATCGTCGCCACCGGGGGGCTGGCACCGCTGTTCCAGCAGGCCGCAGACCTTTTCGACGAGTACCGCGATGATCTGACAATGCACGGGCTGACCGTGATACACGAATTTAATAAGGACAAAGCTGAATAACATGAGCAGCGAAAGATTGATCTACCTGCCCCTCGGGGGGGCGGGCGAAATTGGCATGAATGCCTATGTCTATGGCTATGGTAAACCCGGCAAGGAGCGGCTGATCGTCGTCGACCTGGGCGTTGCCTTTCCCGACATGGATGGCAGCCCCGGCGTGGACCTGATCCTGCCGGACATCACATGGCTGAAAGACCGGCGCGACCGGATCGAGGCGGTTTTCGTCACCCATGCGCATGAAGACCACGTGGGCGCCGTGGCGCATTACTATGACGCCCTGCGCGCGCCCATCTACGCGCGCAAGTTCACCGCCAACATCGCCCGGCGGAAGATGAACGAACATGGCCATCCCAATGATGCGGTGACCACCGCGGGCGTCTGGCCCGAACAGGTCACCGTGGGGCCCTTCACCGTGGGCTTCCTGCCCATTTCCCACTCCATCCCTGAATCCTCTGCCATGGTGATCGACACGCCCGAGGGGCGGGTGATCCATTCGGGCGACTTCAAGATCGATTTGACGCCCGGCGTGGGCGAACCCTTTGATCCGGGCCTCTGGGCCGAGGTCTGCAAGGACGGGATCAAGGCGCTGATCTGCGACAGCACCAATGTCTTCTCGCCCCTGCCGGGCCGGTCAGAAGCGACCTTGGGCCCGGAGATCGAGAAACTCGTCGGCGCCGCCGAAGGCATGGTCGTCGCCACCACATTCGCGTCGAACGTGGCGCGGGTAAAGACGCTTGCAGATGCGGGCGCGCGGGCGGGCCGGTCCGTGGTGCTTCTGGGGCGCGCGATGAAGCGCATGGTGGATGCGGCGCTGGAGACCGGCGTCATGACCGACTTCCCTCCCGTGATCGCCCCGGAGGATGCGCGCAGTATCCCGCGCGAGAACCTGATGCTTCTCGTGACCGGCTCGCAGGGCGAGCGGCGCGCGGCCTCCGCCCAGTTGGCGCGCGGCAAGTATCAGGGGATTGAGATGAAGGAAGGGGACCTGTTCCTCTTCTCCTCCAAGACCATTCCGGGGAACGAACGCGGTGTCATCCGCATCATCAACCAGTTCTCGGAAATGGGCGTGGACGTGGTGGATGATTCCTCGGGCCTTTATCACGTGTCGGGCCATGCCAACCGGCCCGATCTGGAAACGCTGCACGACGTGGTCAAGCCGCAGGTCCTGATCCCCATGCACGGCGAACACCGCCATCTGCGCGAACACGCCAAGCTGGCCGAAGCCAAGGGCATGACCGGCGTGCTGGCCGTGAACGGCATGATGATCGACCTCAGCGGCAATGCCCCCAAGGTGGCCGAATACATCGAAACGGGGCGCACCTACCTCGACGGTACCGTCAAGATCGGCGCGTTGGACGGCGTCGTGCGGGACCGTATCCGCATGGCGCTGAACGGTCATGCGACCGTGACGGTGATTCTCGATACCGATGACGAACCCCTGGGTGAGCCTTGGGTTGACCTCATGGGCCTGCCCGAGACCGGGCGCAGCAAGGCGCCGCTGGTCGATGTGCTGGAAGAAGACCTGAGCCAATGGCTCAACCGGGCAGGGGCCAAGACCCTGCGCGATGACGACAAGCTGAACGAAGGTCTCAAGCGCACGCTGCGCCAGTCCGCCATGGACGAGATCGGCAAGAAGCCCGAGGTGACGGTGGTGGTCAGCCGTTTGAGCTGACCGCCCGGATCACCGGTTGCACATGTAGACGGTGCCGCCCACCGCCACCACGCTGACCCCCACGGCGGCAAGTGCCGCCGGGGTGGACAGCGCCGTCAGCATCGTGGCGCCTGCTGTCGATAGGTTGGCAGCGACGGTGCTCGCCGTGCCGGACAGGATCAGCGCGCCGGATTTATGCGCGACGGCGGAAAGGTTATCCGGCTGTTTCGCCTTCTCCAGTGCGGTGCTGGTCATGCGCTTCGTCAGCTCCGTCGTCTCGGCGACGGTAGTGTTCACCCGTTCGCAGACGGTCTTCTTGCACTGCCCACGAAAATTGCGCTCCCCCGGGACGAGGATGAAACCCGTCTCCGCCGGGGCGAGACAATAGCCGTCGATCTCTTCGGTGGGGATGGTGGTGGCGAGATAGTCGAACAGCACACCGCTGTCGCAGGGTGCCGGTTGGCCCCAGGCCTTGTTCCATGTGCGCGAAGGCCATGCGAGCAGCTTTTCCCGGGTTCCGACATCTTCTTTGAAAGTGGCAAAGTTATCTGCCTCCACAACCACTTCGTCGCCGTTCACGAAAGCCCTGCAGCGTTCGGCCTGCGCCGTTTCGGCAAAGACGGTGAAGAACATGAGAAAGGTGGCGAAGCCAAAGACGCGAAACATTGCGGATCCCGATAACCGGTTGAAGACGCTTCGCATATAGAGCGCGTTCCGGCGCGGGGAAAGGGTTGCGCAGTCAAGCAGCGGGCGGGGTGCGAAACCCCGCCGATCCTTGGCCTTGCGGCGCTCAGTTGTCGCGCCGGTCCTCGAAGCTGAGTTCGATGAAAGCGGGCGTATGATCGCCAAGGCCCACGACCTTGTTGCCGCCGCGATCGGAATTGCGCCCGCCACGGTTGCCGCCGCGCCCGCCACGATCATCGTCGCGGTTGCGGTCTTCGGTGCGGCGATCCTGCTGATCGGCCTTGCGCGGCTGCCGCTGGCGCTTGTCCGCGGCATCGTCCTGCTGCGGCTTGCTGTCCTTGCCGTCAGCAGATTTGCTGTCGCCCTTCGGCTCCTGGGTCCGGCCCTTCGCGTCGTTATCCTTTTGGGCGTCGCGCGGTGCCTTGTCGTCGGACTTGCGGCTGCGCGACCGGCTCCGCTTGGGCTTCTCTGCCGGTTTGTCGTCGGTCGGCTGCGATGCCTCGGGCGCGGTTTCGCCGCCCAGCGGATTTTCCAGCCGCGGAATCTCCCGCTGGACCAGCCGTTCCACATCGGCGAGGTTCTTTTCGTCGCGCGGCACGCAGATCATGATCGCCTTGCCGTCACGGCCCGCGCGGCCTGTTCGGCCGATGCGGTGCACGTAATCCTCCGCATGGCTGGGTACGTCGAAGTTGAACACATGGCTCACGCTCGGCACGTCGAGCCCGCGCGCCGCCACGTCAGAGGCCACGAGGAACCGCAGATCGCCCGCGCGAAACCCTTCGAGTGTGCGCGTCCGCTGGCTCTGATCGAGATCGCCGTGAATGGGGGCGGCGTCATAGCCGTATTTCTTCAGCGACTTGGCGACCACATCCACATCCATCTTGCGGTTGCAGAAGATGATCGCGTTGGTGCATTTGTCGCCTTCGGCGTCGATCAATGCCCGCAGAACCTTGCGCTTTTCACTGGCTTCGCGGTCCTTGCGCGACCCTTTGAACATCAGCACGCCTTGTTCGATGTTCTCGCCCGTGGTTGCCTGACGGGCGACCTCGA
>NZ_LWGH01001081.1:0-324 GCF_001635395.1 Sulfitobacter sp. HI0129
GGCAGGGATGCGTCTGCCTCGTGATCAAGAACTGAGGTCTTTCGCCGCCCGCTTCTACCTCAGGATGAAAGTTGCCCTCATTCGGGCCAACATCGGCCATATTCCGCTAACCATGCACCCCGCGAATCCTTGAATTCCAGTAGCTTCTGCAGACAAGATGGCGGCCTGTCCGACACTGACCGCGAAAGGAAAGCCCATCCGTTTCGACCTGCCCAGCCTGCCGTCCGCCCTGCGCGGCGCCGTGGAAGAGGCCCTGCGCGAAGGGGAGCATCGCCGCACGACGCGGCTGGATGTGAAGGGTCAGTATTTCTGGCTGAAGCGGGT
>NZ_LWGH01001082.1:0-756 GCF_001635395.1 Sulfitobacter sp. HI0129
AACCGCGTCGTTTCAAGGGGGCGGCTAGCTTCAAGCCTCCGCAGGGCGCCTTTCTTGCTGGACGAATATCCACTTTTTGCCCTTGAAGCTCTAGTTACTGTAGGGGCTATGTCAATGTGGAATCAATGAATCCTGAGGTCAATCCATGTCTTCCGACGGCAACCGCAACGATCACGGCCATCCGGGTGATCAAGAGCATTCTGACCCAAGAGGCAACTCCTGTTGCGACGCCAGCAAGGACGTCGCGTCCACGGCGCCAGCGCCGTCTGGCGGAAGGAGCTTTCAGGTCTCCGGGCTCGATTGCGCCGAAGAGGTGGCGATCCTGAACCGGGTTGTCGGGCCGAAAGTGGGCGGAACCGAACACCTGGCATTCGACGTGATCAACGGGCGAATGACCATCCTCGATAGCGCCGAGAGGATACCAGACGACGAAGTCACGCAGTTGGTCGCAACGACCGGCATGAGCGCCAAGCCATGGGATGCCGACAACGCAGCAGAGGACCAGGCGGCGCATCTGGCACGTCAGAAGCGCTTTACCTCGTTGAGCGGCGGCTTCTGGGCGGCGGGATTCCTTTTTCACATTGTCGAGACCGGCATGGGCGGCGCGCTCGGGCTCTTTGCGGGCCATGGCGAGGTGCCTATGCCTATGGTGGAAGCAGGGATCTTCGCCGTCGCGATTCTTTTTGGCGTCTGGCTTGTCGCGCCCAAGGCCTGGTCTTCGGCGCGGAGGCTTAGCCCCGACATGAACCTGCTCAT
>NZ_LWGH01001083.1:0-866 GCF_001635395.1 Sulfitobacter sp. HI0129
CCCCAACCCATCCATGAGGTCGAGCTGGAGACCTTCCAGCGCGTCCTCGACACCAATCTGGTGGGCATGTTCCACGGCACGCAGGTTTTCGTGAACCAGCTGCGCCGGACGGGCCGCTCGGCGCATATCGTCAATATCTGCTCGGTCTGCGGCCTGTTCTCGACCCCCGGCTATGCGGCCTATGCCGCATCCAAGACTGCCACCGTTTCGCTGAGCGAGACCGCGCGCAGCGATCTGGCCCCGCTGGGCATCGGCGTCACCGCCGTCTGCCCCGGCTACGTCAACACGGCCATCGCAAGCTCCGGTCAGGACAGCACGTCCGAGAACCGCCGACGCGTGGCCGAGATCATGGCCAATTCCATGCAGCCCGAAGAGGTGGCCCGCCGGATCATCGAGGCGGTGAGCCGCAACCTCCCCTACCTGCTGACCCATCCCGAATATGACCGCGTCATCGCCGCCCGTGCCGCCATGCTCGACGCGGCGCTCGTCACCGCGCGCGAACTCGATGCCGGGGGCCACCCCATCGACGACGTGACCCGGCTCGGGGGAAGCTGGCTATGACCCCCGGCCAGGCAGACATCCTGGGCGTGTCTTTCGGCGGCCGCCTCGTGGTCGTCACCGGCGGCGCGCGCGGACAGGGTGCGCTTCAGGCCCGGCATCTCGCGGCGCGGGGCGCGCAGGTGATCGTCGCCGACATCCTTGAAGACGAGGGCCGCGCCCTCGCGGATGAGATCGGCGCGCAATTCGCCCGCCTCGACGTGACCTCGGAAGCGGACTGGGCGGCGTTGCAGGCGCAATGCGGCGACCGGCCCCTGCACGGTCTGGTGAACAATGCCGGGCTCTACCGGCCAGAAACCATCCCCGAC
>NZ_LWGH01001084.1:0-361 GCF_001635395.1 Sulfitobacter sp. HI0129
TTAAATCGCGCACGATATATTGGAACGTCAAGAGGTTTCAGACGTTGTGACGCCAACCCCCAACTGAAACGAAAGGTTTACACTATGAGCATCAAGAAACACGGTTCCGCCAAGTGGACAGGCAACCTCAAGGAGGGCAAGGGCCACGTCTCTACCCAGACCGGCGTGCTGAACGATCAGCCCTACGGGTTCCAGACCCGCTTTGAAGGCAAGTCCGGCACCAACCCCGAGGAACTGATCGGCGCTGCCCATGCGTCCTGCTTTTCCATGGCGCTGTCGATGATCCTCGAAGGCGAAGACCTCGTTGCCGACAGCATCGAAACCAAAGCCACTGTTCACCTTGAGCAGAAGGACGGCGGGT
>NZ_LWGH01001085.1:0-399 GCF_001635395.1 Sulfitobacter sp. HI0129
GGCATGGATTTGCCTTTCTTACGGGCCGGGCACGAACTGCGCCGTGGCGGTGCGTGGCTTTNGGGAGCGGCGCGCCGCCTATTTCTTCATGGAGGTCGCCGCGTCGTCCAGTCGCGACAGCGCCTCTTCGATCTCGTCATCCGTGATGTTGAGGGGGGGCAGGATGCGCACGACGTTGTCTGCGGCCGGCACGGTCAAAACCTCATGCGCGTAGCCCGCCGTGACGAGATCGGTGTTCGTCACCTTGCAGCGCAGCCCCAGCATGAGCCCCATTCCGCGCACCTCTTCGAAAACGTCCGGGTGCGATGCCACGAGGCCTTCGAGCTTTTGACGGATGATCCCGGCCTTGCGGTTCACTTCGGGCAGGAAATCGGGCTCATGCTGGGGCTGCGCTGCAAG
>NZ_LWGH01001086.1:0-342 GCF_001635395.1 Sulfitobacter sp. HI0129
CATAAATGACACCATCCCCGATCTGACCGTCGAAACCGATCAGGGCAGCATGTCGCTGCACGACTGGGTCGGGGACAGCTGGGCGATCCTCTTTTCGCACCCCAAGGATTTCACCCCCGTCTGCACGACGGAGTTCGGCGCCGTGGCCCAGCTCGCCGATGAGTGGGAAAAGCGCGGCACCAAGGTCATGGGCATCTCCGTCGACGGGGTGGAAGACCACAAGAAGTGGAAGAACGACATCAAGTCGGTTTCGGGCGCTGAACCGAATTTCCCCATTATCGCAGATGACGGGCTGGAGGTTGCGAAGGCCTTCGACATGCTGCCTGCCGATGCCTATCTGCC
>NZ_LWGH01001087.1:0-672 GCF_001635395.1 Sulfitobacter sp. HI0129
CGCGCGGCACCGCCTGGCTCTCGGATTGGCTCACAACCCTGCTCTACCGCGCCGACAAGCCCCTGACCCCGGCGCAGACCAACCGCATCCAAGAGGTCGTGCGCCAGAATGCCCAGGCCACCAATCCGGCCCTGCGGAACTGGCGGGATTTCGCATCGCTTTTTGTGTCTACGGATGACGGCGGCGATCTGCACCAGCGCCTGCTCGAGTGGACCGAAGACGGCCGCTACGGCTGGATCTTCGGGCAGAGCCTCGAGGACACGTTCTCGCTCAAGGGCGATGTCGTGGGCTTCGATCTGACCGGCATTCTAGACAGCGAGGCCGACAAGGAACGGATGGCGGTCCTGTCCTATCTTTTCCGCCGGGTCGAGCGCGAGATCGAGGACCGCCGCCCCACCATCATCGTGATCGACGAGGCCTGGAAGGCGCTCGACAACGCATATTTCGCCGAACGGTTGTCGAACTGGCTCGTGACTGCGCGCAAGCAGAACACCGTCGCCGTGATGATGACGCAATATGCCAGCCAGCTTGAGCGCACCCGGACCGGCAAGACCATCGTCGAAGCCGTTCCGACGCAGATCCTGCTGCCCAATATCCGCGCGCAGCCTGCGGACTACGCCATGCTGAACCTCACGGAGAAGGAGCTCGACGTCCTTCTCAACACGGGCAGCA
>NZ_LWGH01001088.1:0-1130 GCF_001635395.1 Sulfitobacter sp. HI0129
AGCCGACATCGATCTGCATCGAGATGTAGGGGTTGCCGCTGGTATTGCCGGTCTCGTTCCAGGCCGTGCCGATGCGCACTTTGCGGCCTGATTTGTTGACTGCCGTCACGTCAAAATCCGGGCTGCGTTCAGACATCTTGGCCCGCGCCTCCAACTGGATGGCGATGTCAAAGCGCGTCGAATGGATTATGCCGGTGTACTGAACGGCTGCGGTCTCGACATTGCGGGTGAGGGTTCCTGCGAACATGGGATGGTTCCTTTTNGATTGGCCGGTGCCTGACGTTCTTGCCAACGCATCCGGGATTGCTTTCTCGACCCCTTGAGGGATCACAAATCAGAAAGCTTGCTTTCCTTTCAGCCCCGCCCACAGGTCAGAGCTGCCGTCCGAGTGGGAATGCCCCCGCGCCTCCTGGTGTTACGCCCCTCCCCTGCCCGTCTGGTCTTGATTGGCTGCCCGGATTTTCCGCGCCGTCCTCCAATCGCGCGATGAAGAACTCCGCCTCTTTTCCGTTCAACCGGTGCCCGCCCCGGTCGGTCAGACCGATGCAGCTACCATTCGGCACATAGGTGATGAGGTACTGACCAAGCCGGTCCTTGTGGACAATGTAGCCGGTATTGGCCCAATGCACTGTCTGGCCGGCATCGACGGCCGCCTTGATGTCATCGAGTGTCATGGGGTCCTCCTTACGAAGAATGGTGGGGAAACGACGCAAGAAGCCCGGTCGTCCAACCGGGCTTCCATGCAGCATTCGTTTGGCAAACGACCGAGATCTGTCAGGCACCTTGCGTGGCTTGCGTCGCGCGCGCCGCCATCCAATCCTTCAGGCCAAGAACCGTTCTTCCGGCGGCGACCTCGGAGGCCCAGGCAACCCTTGGGTCGCCGCAGGGCTCATCGCCAGAATGCCGGTCGATATGGCCATTGGCCATCCATGGCTCAGGCTGGATCCGTCGCAGCCAGTCCGCCATGCTCGGAATGCGGCCCTGGCAGTCTTCACGGATATGCTGCTCGCCGATCCAGCGCAGGGGAATGTCCCGACCTGCGCTATTGGTCAGGGTCAAGCCGAAGACACGTTCGGCCTCAAAAAGGCCTTGAGCGTGGTGGCGCATGGCTCGGTGCGTGAAGAGCGCGA
>NZ_LWGH01001089.1:0-355 GCF_001635395.1 Sulfitobacter sp. HI0129
GGACAAGGTAAACCGTGAGTTCCGCGTTCCGGCACCCAACATGCTCTGGGTGAGCGACTTCACCTACGTCGCCACCTGGAAGGGCTTCGTCTATGTCGCCTTTGTCATCGACGCCTACGCGCGCAAGATCGTCGGCTGGCGCGCCAGCACGTCAGCGCAGACAGGTTTCGTCTTGGATGCACTGGAGCAGGCAGTCCATGACCGAAGGCCGACAAAGGCCATGGGGTTGGTTCATCATAGCGACCGCGGATCGCAATACCTGTCCATTCGCTACACCGAGAGGCTGGGCGAAGCCGGTATCGAACCTTCCGTGGGGAGCGTTGGCGACAGCTACGACAATGCGTTGGCCGAAACC
>NZ_LWGH01001090.1:0-780 GCF_001635395.1 Sulfitobacter sp. HI0129
GGCTTGAGGTGAAACGCTTCGAACCGCTCCGCCAATTGCGCATCCGTCAGCAATGCCTGGCGGGCGAGGTCGGTCCCTGCGCAGACCAGGGGAATCCGCAGATCGTTGGCGAGGAATCTTATGGCATTGAGGAAAATCCGCTGCTGCCTATATGTCCCGGCCAGCATGCCGTTCACCTCGTCGAGAATGATCATCTTCGCCCCGACCGTTCGCAGCAGCGAGCGGCAGACATCTTTCTCGCGGGCCAATGTGCCCCCGGCCATTGCCGGCGCGCCCATACTGGACAGCAATTCGCGGTAAAGATCCCGCTCGATCGGCTCGGAGGGTACTTGTGCAACCACCACTGGGCGATGATCGACGCCGGTTACCTGACAGAACTTTGGCGGGTGATCACGTTCAAACTTGCGCACGATCTTGGTCTTACCCATGCCTGTGTCGCCATAGATCAGCAGACAGGGCATCCGGTCGCGCGGCGGATAGGTAAGCAAGTTTTCAAGGCGTCCAAGCGCCAATCCCGCCTGATCGAAGCCGATCCAGCGGTCAGCCCTGATCCAGGCAATACGCTCTTCGTCCGAAAGGGCAGCGAACCGTCGATAGTTCGGATCGAGATGTGCGAACTCCCCTGCCCCGCTCACGACCATTCCTCCACTTCGAAACTGGGCACATTGAGGATGTCACCAGATTCTGCATGTTCAAGGTCGTTTTCTTCGATCGCGGCAGGCTCGACGTTAGCCAGTGCCCGATCTCGCCGTTCCGCAAATCGTCTGGCTTCCCGCGTTT
>NZ_LWGH01001091.1:0-20052 GCF_001635395.1 Sulfitobacter sp. HI0129
GAAACCGCCACGCCGACTCTGCGCGAGTTGATCTTCAACGTCATGGAGATCTACGCCAACCCGGCGGCAACGCAGACGATGCTGGACGATGCCCGCGTGGACATCGCTCAATGGCTGGGCAATGAGGTTGCAATCGAGTTTGCCGAGCAGGAAGGCGCTGCCTTCATCAGCGGCAACGGCGTGAAGCGTCCTCGTGGGCTGCTGTCCTATGCGAACGTACCCAACGCCAACTACGAATGGGGCAAGCTCGGCTATACGCCCACTGGCGTTGCAGCTGCGCTGTCGAACGCGTCGAACAATGGCGCTGATGCCATGATCGACCTGTATTACAGCCTGAGAGAGCAATATCGCAACGGCGCGGTATGGCTCACCTCGGACGTGACCGCAGGGGCGATGCGCAAGTTCAAGGACGGCGACGGCACCTATCTCTGGGGCAACCCGACCAACGCAGGTGAAACGCCCACGTTCCTCGGCAAGCCGGTGCGCACGGATGACAATATGGATGCGGTTGGGGCGAATGCCTTCCCGCTTGCCTTCGGCAATTTCCAGCGTGGTTATCTGATCGTTGACCGCTTCGGCATCCGGGTTCTGCGCGACCCCTATACCAACAAGCCTTACGTGCACTTCTACACCACGAAGCGCGTTGGCGGTGGGGTTCAGAACTTCGAAGCAATCAAGCTGTTGAAAGTCGCGACTTCCTAAGCCTTGGCGCGGGCGGCTAATCGCCCGCGCATTCATCATGGAAAATAACGAAAGGATGATCCGATGAAGGATTTTCATTCTGGCGTCAGCGTGTCGCAGTCGATTGCACCGCAGGCCGTCACCGCCGCTCTGAACGGCGCGAGCGTTGATCTTCAGGGCTACAATGCCGCCCTGTGCGTGATCGACATTGGCGCAGGAAGCGGCACAAGCCCGACAATGACCGTACTGCTTCAGGAATCGGACGATGACACCACGTTCACGGATGTGGCTATGTCCGACCTTCTGGGTGGCGATCAACTGGCGCAGATCACCGGCACGACCGATGAAGCGGTCTACCGCCGGGGCTATGTCGGCAACAAGCGCTATCTGCGTGTGCGAGTCTCGGCAACTGGCGGCACCAGCCCCAGCTTCCCGATGGCTGCGCAGGTCATTCGCGGCCACCCCAACGACGCGCCGGTAGCCTGATAACATGCACCGCCCCGTTTTGAATACGGCGCCGGCTGAAACACCAGTTTCGCTGGCAGAGGCCAAGGCGCACCTTCGGGTGGAGCCTGAGGTGACAGCAGAAGACGGCCTGATTACCGGGCTTGTTGCCGCCGCTACGGCGCACCTTGACGGCAGGGCCGGTATTCTGGGGCGGTGCATCGTCACCCAAACATGGGTGCAGAAATACGACCACTGGCATCGGATCATGCGGTTGCCCTTCCCCGATGTCCAATCGGTTGCGGTTTCATACGTTGATCTTGATGGGGCGGCGCAGACAGTCGCGCCGGGTCTCTATACGATTCAGGAAGATGCGATTGGCGGATATGTCCGGTTCGAGGATGCGTTCGCGCGCCCGAGCATCGGGCCTGACGTGACCGGTGTGAGCATCACGTTCGACGCCGGTTTCGGTGTAGCATCAAACGTGCCTTCAGCGATCAAGGCGGCCATCCTGCTCCACATCGGGACACTCTACGAATATCGGGAGACGATGGCGGACGGGGTGCAGCCCACCAATGCGCATGAGATGCTTATCGCGCCGTACCGGCGTGTCAGCCCATGAAGGGCGCGGGCCGCCTGCGCCACCGGGTGACATTCAACCGGCAGGGCGAGGAAATAGACGATTACGGCAACGTAGTGGGTGAGTTCGCGCCGCTGTTCACTGTCTGGGGCAACGTGCGCGAAACGACCGGCAAGGAGCGCGTAGAGGCGGGGGCCGTGGAGAACGTCCGCACGGCGACAATCCGCATCAGAACAAGCCCGCAGGCCAATGGGCTGACGGAAGCGGATCAAGCTGTCGCGCGGGGCGAGACATGGAACATTCGGGGCATTGCGCACGCCGATGATAAGGGCGCGATGCTGGATATTTTGGTTGAATCTGGGGTCGCGCAGTAGCGCCCTATCAGGAGATAAGACATGGCGACGATTACAGCGACAGACGCGGGCGCTTCTACGGCAGCCACGGCGACACAAATCACTCTGGATGGTGCGGGCGATACCTTCGCCTACACCCCGAACAAGCGGGCGCTTCTGGTGCTTCGAAACCCGACTGCCGGGTCGCTTTCCCCGGTCATCGACGGTGACGGTGCATCCACGGTTGGCGTTGCTGGCGTGGGGGCGGTGGACATCAGCGGCGGATACGCGGTCGGCTCAATCCCGGTCGGTGCGGCCCGGGTGGTTCGGCTGGATGCCATCAGCGCCTATCTGGCCGGGACTATCGCGATCACCGGCGGGACGGGTCTCGTCGCAACGCTCCTTGAGTTCTGAGCATGAAAAAGACCGGCTTCAATGAGACAAAGGCGCTCTTGGGCCGGATCACGCCTGAGATCGAGGCGCAGTTCGAGAAAGCGAACCGCGAAAACGCGGAAATGATCGTGGACTTAGCGAAGGTGCTTATCCCGGAGAAGTCTGGCGCAAGCCGCGCGGCAATCCGCAACTTGCCGGGGCCGGATGGTTCTCAGCTTATCGACTTCGGGCAGAAGGCAAAGGTTATCGAGGGCAACCGGGGTCCGCGTCCCTTCGTGAACCCCGCCATTCAGGCGACGAAGAAAAAGCGCACGGCCCGCGCCCGTAAGGCCCTGCGTGATGCGATCAAGGCGGTGAAGTGATGGCTGAGAATAACGTGAAACTGAATGTCTCTGTTGATGCCAACGCGGCGGTGCGCGATCCTCTGTTTTGGCTTGGGCTTTTTGTTTCAAAGGCGACCTTGGGCCGTGTTGATACAGGGCGCTGGAAAAAATACCTGAGAGTGGAAGACGCAGATGGCTGACGGCTACGCGCTCGCCTTGCAAAAGGCGCTTGTCGGTGCTTTGAAAGCCGATGCGGGCGCGTCCACCATTGTCGGCGGGCGCATCTACGACCAGCCCCCGCAGGACGCGGTACGACCGTTCATCAGGATCGGAGGAATCCAGCCGCGCCCCCTGAGAACAGACGGCAAGTCGGCAGGGTCGATCACCTTCGCAGTGGAGGCCCATAGCCGCCCGTCAAAATCCGGCCGGGTAGAGGCCACCCGATGCGCCGAAGCGGTCGTGAAGGCACTGGATGAAGCGGCTTTGACGGTAACGGGCTTCACGCTGGTGCAGCTTCAGTGGATCACGCAGGAAGTCACGCAGGACAGCGACGGAAAAAGCTACACGGCTGTCATCGCGTTTTCGGCCATCTTGGATGGGTGATGATAGCAGAGGTTTCCGCCTCTGCTATCACATCTTTCATTTAGCACTTTCGGGCCGCTTGGACGGATTCGACGGCCTGAATACGACCTTTGACGATGGAGATTTTCGCTTCGTTGTCATTGCCTGACATGCTGGAAATTGGAAGGCCAAGAAGGAGAACACCAAGTGTATCCGCCCCGGCGGCGCTTTTCTGGGCGGCGCTGAGATTTGCAAGGTTTTGGTCAAGCGCCAAGTGTTCTTTCGCTAGGGAATCACACCCGAAACGAAGGTAGGGGTTCGGGCCGATATCTACTGCACCGATCTGCTCAGGCTGTTTCGCGCAGGCGGCAACCGCCAACAGCATGAAGACAACAGGAAATCTCATAAGTTCACCATTTTGTTAACCAAGGTAAACAAAAGGTTAACACGGGAACGCGAGACCCCGTCAATTCTTTTCCCCTTCTGCGGGAATCGAAGCCCATATCCGGCCCTTGGGCAAGGCAGGACCGAACGCCGTGAGGCGTCCATATCCCATGAAGGAGCCTAACCATGGCAAAGCAAACTGGCAGACTGCTGCTGATCAAGATCGGCGATGGATTGGCGACCGAAGCGTTTTCGACGCTCTGCGGCATCCAATCCAAGACAATGACCGTCAACAACAACAACTTCGATGTAACCACGATGGACTGCACGAACCCCGGCGGCCAACTCTGGCAGGAAGTGATGACCGGGATGCGGTCGGTCGAGGTTTCCGGCAACGGCATCTTCGAGGGCGGCACTTCGCTTGACCGGTTCCATGACATTGCCTACGGCACCGGGGCCGCTGATACCGCAGATGCCATCGGCAACTTCCAAGTCATCGTGCCGGAGTTCGGTACCTTCGAAGGCGCGTTCCACGTGAACAACATCGAGTTCGGCGGCGAGCAGGAAGGCGCTGTGACGTACAGCCTTGCGCTCGCTTCGACAGGCCCCGTCACCTTCACCGCTGCCGTCTAATGCCGATCACGGCAAGCGCCCCGGCGGGTGGAACGATTGAACAGCTTGGCGGCGAGAGTCGCCCGCTGGTTCTGCGCAATGGCGAAATCGAGCGGTTTGAGCGGCAGCACAATATCGGCTTTTTCACTGTGGTAGAGTCGCTCTTTGGTAAAGGTGATGCGCCGCAAGTTCGCCATTGTCGCGATCTGATTGCGCTCGGCCTAGTAGGGGGCGGGCTACCGGACAGGACCGCAGACAAGATTGTCGATGATCTGCCGCCCCATGAAAACCCGCGCATTCGCAGCATGGCGATGGATTTGGTCGGCGCGATCTACCTGTCCGAAGAAGATAAAAAAAAAGACGCAGAACTAGCTGGATCGTCTCCGAAGACAGGGCGGAAAGCTACGACGCGAAAGCGAAAATCAAAAGCGCAATCGTTGCAGGACTGAGCATGTCCGAGTGGCGAGAAATGACGCCGCTGGACTGGTCGCTTTTCGTAGAGGGCTGGAACGAAGCCCACGCGAGCGACAAGCCGCAGCCCCCCACATGGGATCAGTTCGAGGATTTAAAGGCGAAATATGGCTGAACCCACAGAACGCATTGCGATCCTGATAGACCTCGAAAAGGATCGCCTTGAAAAGAACGCCCGCTCTGCGGCGGCGGCGATTGACCGCTTGGAGCGCAAGTTCAATCCCTTGGCGGCAGCGGAAGAAAGAACGCGACGGAAGCAAGACCAGCTAAATGCCGCTTTGGAAGCAGGCACCATCTCGGCCAAGCGCCACGCGACCGGCATGGACCTTCTGCAGCGTGAGTACGACCAGACAGCGGCGAAGATCACCGGCACACAGTCCAAGGTGGTCGCGATGAACAGCGCTGTAGCGGCGCAGACCGGTTTTCTCACACGGAACAGGTCTGTTTTCCAGCAGGCCGGTTATCAGGTCGGTGACTTCGCGGTTCAGGTGCAGGGTGGCACGTCAGCCCTTACCGCCTTCACGCAGCAGGGTTCGCAGCTTCTCGGTGTGTTCGGCCCGTTCGGCGCTATTCTTGGCGCGGCCTTGGCGGTCGGAGCGCCGCTTGCCGGGTATTTTCTGGCGACCGGCGAAGCAGCCGCTTCTTTGGAAGATCAACTGAAGGCGCTGAAAGAGAGCATCCAAGCGGTTCAGGAGGCAAATTCTCTATCCGGCGTCGATATGGTGGCCGAGTTTGGGGCCATGGCGAGCGAGGCCAAGAAGGTCTTCGAGATCAACCAGCAGATCGCCGCGATCCGCGCGCGGTCCGCCCTGGACAATGCCGCGCGCGGAATTGCCGGGGAACTTGGGGTCGCCGGTGTGTTTGGGTTCACTCCCGAAGAGATCAGGGAACTAGACCAGACGATTGGCGCTGTTCAGTCCCGAATTCAGGAAATCCAGAACGCAGGCGCTTCTAATCTTTCCGATAGCCAACTGGCCGCAACCAATTCGGAGCTAGAGCGTCTACAGCAGAACAGTGACAAGTTGAATGAGGTGAAAGATAACATTTCCGACCTTGAAGAGGCTTTAGGGATCACGGAAGACGAAGCCAGAGGGGTTGTTGAAAAATTCGCAGCCATTGGGCAAGCAAGAGGGCCGGAAGAGCAGGCTCGGGCCATATCCGAACTTACAGAACACATACACGGCGCGTCTAACGGACTTTCTGAAGCAAGCGATGAGGGGAAGGCCCTCTATGACCAACTCTTGGAAGCGACAATCCAAGCGCTGAATCTCGCGAAAATTGATGTTGCGTCGAACATCGGCGCAGGTGCGAACGAGGCGGCTCGGCTTGCCGAAAACCTCGGCATTTCACTGGAAATTGCGGGCCGTTTGGCAAATGCGCGTGCCGCTGCGGCTAGGGCGAACGCAGTCAATAATAATGGCCTTGACGCCGAAGACCCGCGCAATCCGAACAACACCCGCGCGACGGTTTGGGATCAGGGCTACGACACGACGCCGTGGAGCGGTCGCCCCCAGCCCAAAGTAAGCACCAGCGGGGGAAGATCAGGCAGCGGTGGGCGCAAGAGTTCGCGCGCCGGATCAGGTCGCGGCGGCGGTCGCCAGCAGGAACCGCTGTTCAGCATCGCAGAGAACGAACTGCAAAAGCTGCGCCAGCAGATTGACATGCTGGGGAAGTCCAAAAGCGAAGTGGCCGCGCTGACCGTCAAGCATCGTCTGCTTGAAGAGGCGAAAAGGCGCGGTCTGGATATCACCGAAGACCTTACGCAGAAGATCGACGCAGAGGCCGCGAACGTCGGCAAGCTGGCCGAACAGTACGATCTCGCCCGCGACAAGATCGCCGCGATGGAAAAGGTGCAGTCGGAGTGGAAGGACAGCATCATTGACGCGGCCATGGGCGGCGCGAACGCGATGGATCAGTTCACCAACAGCATCAAGCGCGCGGCGCTTGAATATTTGCTGTTCGGGGAGGGCATGTTCGCAGGCGGCTCCAAGAGCCAAGGCGGTTTCGGCGGATTGCTGGGCGGCATCTTCGCGGGGATGTTTGACGGGGGCGGGCGCATCCCCTCCGGCAAGTTCGGAATCGCTGGCGAGAACGGCCCCGAGATTATCCGAGGCCCCGCCATGGTCACGTCCACGAAGGATACAGCGAAGGCTATGGGCGGCGGCGGTCAAATGGATGTGCGCGTGTACGTCGATCAGGACGGCAACTGGCAGGCCAAGGTGGAGCAGATCAGCGGTGGGGTTGTGCAGCGCGCGGCCCCGGGCATTGCTGCGCAGTCCGTAAACCGGGCGCAGGCGTCATTCCGCAACAGCAAGTCGGGATGGACGCCATGACGGACGTAATCGCATGGCCGCCTTTCGGTCTGACCGGGTGGGAATTGGCAGAAATATACCCGCAATCGCGCTCTGTGGGGCTTATCGAAGGCAGGCCGCGCACATCATCGGCGCAGCGGGCGCGGCGCGTGGCATCAGCCAACGTGGCAGGATACGGTCCAGACCAAGCGGGCGCGGGATATGTGCGGATGCTCAATCGAATGTGGGCAGGCGGGCCGCAGCTTGTGCGGGTTCGGTGCCGCCCATGGGGGCTGCAAGGCCCGCGAGGTGATCTGCGCAATACGATCCTAGAGTGGACCGCCGCCGGGGCGGATCTGCTTTGGACTGAGGGCGGAACGCCTGTTGAGTGGCGCATGGGCGAATATGGAGCCAACGCCTCCCCTGCGACAGATGGCGTTTGGCATGGGCTTACGGTTACTGGCCTACCGCCTTCGCAGATTGTGGCGCGGCCCGGTGAGCGCGTCACCGTCACAGGGGCGACGACTGAGGCGGCTTATGTCCTGAAAGTCGCGCGGACTGATGCGACAGGCGCAGCACTGGTCCGCACTGACAAACCGGAGGCCTTCACGGTTTCGGGCAATGTGGTGTTAGGTGACGCGGAGAATATCGTCTTTGAGGCCGTCAACGTGCCCCGGGCCATCAAACCGATTTCAGGGGACTACGGTTTCCAATGGGACTTTCGCGAGGTCTTTGAAGACGAATATCCTGACGGCTGGATGGAAGTTAACCCATGGTCCTGAAGCGCGGGGCCTCGGTAGCGCTTATCAAGGCGCTGACCGGGCACTTCTATCCGGTGTTGCTCACCTATGCCGACTGGCCGGGGGAGACAGTGCGCATCCATACGGGTGTGGGGACGCTGGCGTGGAATGGGCAATCGTGGCTTGGCGCGGGCAAGNNNGCTGCCGAGCAGTCGCGCCCCTACACCGAGCGGTTCAATGCCGTGATGTCGGGGCTGGCCGCTTCGGTCGGCGGTTCGGATTCCGCGCCCAAGCTTCTGTCGGGCACCGGCAGCGACAAGGTGCAGCTTCTGGTCGTCATGACATCCGAACGTGGGCTGTGCGGCGGTTTCAATACCAACATTGTCAAACTCGCAAAGACGCGGGCCCGTGCAATTCTGGCCGAAGGGAAGGAACTCAAGATCCTGACCGTCGGCAAGAAGGGCCGCGACCAGCTCAAGCGTGATTTCGGCAAATACCTCGTCGGTCACGTCGACCTGAGCGATGTGAAGCGGTTGGGATATGCCGATGCACAGAATATCGCAAAGGACGTTCTGTCGCGTTTCGATGAAGGCGTATTCGATGTCGCGACGATCTTCTACGCGAAGTTCGTGAACGTCGTCAGCCAGGTTCCGACAGCCCAGCAGATCATTCCCGCGGCTTTCGGAGCCGAGGAAGACGAAAGCGGGCCTTCGACCCTGTTTGACTACGAACCCTCGGAAGAGGCGATCCTGGCCGATCTTCTGCCGCGTGGCGTCGCCACTGCGATCTTCAGCGCTCTGCTGGAAAACGCGGCATCGGAGCAGGGCGCGCGCATGTCCGCGATGGACAACGCGACCCGCAACGCCGGCGAGATGATCGAAGACCTGACCATCGAATACAACCGTTCGCGTCAGGCTGTCATCACCAACGAGCTGATCGAAATCATTTCCGGCGCGGAAGCGCTGTAGACAAAACCGGAGAAACGACATGGCACAAGCAGTCGGAAAAATCACCCAGGTCATCGGCGCCGTCGTCGATGTGCAGTTCGAGGATCACCTGCCCGAGATTCTGAACGCTCTGACAACCGAAAACCAGGGCAAGAACCTGATCCTGGAGGTCGCGCAGCACCTCGGCGAGAACACCGTTCGCGCCATCGCGATGGATGCGACAGAAGGTCTGGTGCGCGGTCAGCGCGTGGAAGACACCGGTGCCCCTATTCAGGTGCCGGTCGGCAAGGCCACGCTGGGCCGCATCATGAACGTGACCGGCGAGCCGGTGGATGAAAAAGGCCCGGTCGACGCGACGGAAACCCGTGCCATCCACGGCGATGCGCCCGCGTTCGAAGAGCAGTCCACCGCGACCGAAATCCTGACCACCGGTATCAAGGTCATCGACCTGCTGGCCCCCTACACCAAGGGCGGCAAGATCGGCCTCTTCGGTGGTGCCGGGGTGGGCAAGACCGTTCTGATCATGGAACTGATCAACAACATCGCCAAGGTGCACTCCGGTGTGTCGGTCTTCGCCGGTGTGGGCGAGCGGACGCGGGAAGGGAACGATCTTTACCACGAGATGATCGAATCCGGCGTTATCGTGCCCGACAACCTGACGGAATCGAAGATTTCGCTGGTCTACGGCCAGATGAACGAGCCTCCGGGTGCGCGTATGCGCGTGGCCCTGTCCGGTCTGACGCTGGCCGAACAGTTCCGTGACGAATCCGGTTCTGACGTTCTGTTCTTCGTGGACAACATCTTCCGCTTTACCCAGGCGGGTTCCGAGGTGTCGGCCCTGCTGGGTCGTATCCCCTCTGCCGTGGGTTATCAGCCGACGCTGGCGACCGACATGGGCGCGATGCAGGAACGCATCTCCTCCACCCGGTCCGGTTCGATCACTTCCGTTCAGGCCGTCTACGTGCCCGCGGACGACCTTACTGACCCGGCGCCCGCGACCTCCTTTGCGCACCTCGACGCGACGACCGTTCTGGACCGTGCGATTTCCGAAAAGGGCATCTACCCGGCTGTGGACCCGCTGGGTTCCACGTCGCGCCTGCTTGACCCGCTGATCATCGGCGAAGAGCATTACAAGGTCGCGACGGACGTTCAGCAGGTGCTTCAGCGCTACAAGTCGCTGCAGGACATCATCGCCATTCTCGGCATGGACGAACTCAGCGAAGAAGACAAACTGGCCGTGGCCCGCGCCCGCAAGATCGAGCGTTTCCTCAGCCAGCCCTTCGACGTTGCGAAGGTCTTTACCGGGTCTGACGGTGTTCAGGTGCCGCTGGAAGACACGATTGCTTCGTTCAAGGCCGTTGTTGCCGGTGAATATGACCACCTGCCCGAAGGCGCCTTCTACATGGTCGGCGGCATCGACGAAGTGAAAGCGAAAGCGGAAAAAATGGCGGCTGACGCCGCCTGAGGGAGCCTGAGCAATGGCAGACACGATGCAATTCGACCTGGTCTCGCCGGAGCGGCGGCTCGCCTCTATGCAGGTGGAGACGGTGCAGATACCGGGCGCGGACGGGGATATGACGGCGATGGCAAACCATTCGCCGACCATCACCACCTTGCGGCCCGGTATCCTGAAGGTCGAAGGGCCGGAGGGATCGGCGGACTTCGTCGTAACGGGCGGTTTCGCGGAAATCAGCGACCGGGGCGTTTCGGTTCTGGCCGAACGTGCCGTTCCCCGGGGCGACATGACCCAGGAACAGCTCGACAGCATGATGGACGAAGCCCAGCAGGACTACACGCGGGCGAAGGAAAACTTCGTGAACGAACCGGGCCCCGTCGATGACGCGGCCAAACTGCTGGCCGACATGGTCGCAGTCGGGGATGAGATCGGATTGTCCTCGAAACAACCGAGTCTTTGAAGTCACGGAACAATTTGTTCGAAAGGCCCCGCCCCGGCGGGGCCTTTCCTCATTCCGGGGGAGGCGTTAACTGTTTTTGAGAACATGTTGCGAAGCGAACGCGGATCACGATGAACAGACTGAAAGGCCACACCGTCGGCGTCGATAGCGGGGACGTCGTTCTCTTTACCGATTATGAGAACGGCGGCGACATGTGGACAGGCCGGGGCCAGCGCGAACGCCGCCGGCGCATTCGCTTTTCGGAGTCCTATCAGGAAGCGCCCACCGTGCAGCTTTCGCTGTCACTCTGGGACGTGGACGCAACCACCGTCATGCGGGCCGACCTCGCGGCCGAAGCAGTCACCAAAAGCGGTTTCGACATGGTGTTCCGCACATGGGGCGATACGCGCGTAGCACGGGTGCGCGTTGCATGGACTGCGATCGGGGCACTTCCAGACGATGATCAGTGGGATGTTGGCTGACGCGCGCCGCGTTAGGGGCCGGGATCACTCGGCCTTGTACATTCCGTCGTAGATCGGGCCGAGCGTATCGGCTTCGAACAGCGATGACACCGACGTGCCGTTCCAGATGTTCAGGATGGCCTGCGCGAAAATCGGTGCGGTCGGCACAATGCGGATGTTCTGGGCGTTCTTGACGGCATCGGTCGGCGCGATGCTGTCGGTCAGCACCAGCGATTTCATCACCGAATTGCTGACCCGTTCGACCGCGGGGCCGGACATGACGCCGTGGCTGATGTAGGAGTGGACCTCCTTCGCGCCGTTTTCCAGCAACACTTCGGCAGCCTTGCAGAGCGTGCCGGCGGTATCGCAGATGTCATCCACGATGAGGCAAATCTTGCCTTTCACGTCCCCGATAACGGTCATTTCGGCCACTTCGCCGGGCTTTTCGCGCCGTTTGTCGACGATGGCGAGGGGGGAGTTGATGCGTTTTGCCAGTTCGCGCGCGCGGGCCACGCCGCCCACGTCGGGGGAAACGACCATCAGTTCGCTCATGCGGTCCTTGAAGGTATGTTTGATGTCCAGCGCAAACACCGGCGAGGCATAGAGGTTATCGACTGGGATGTCGAAGAACCCCTGAATCTGGGCCGCGTGCAGATCCATCGTCAGCACCCGCTCGACGCCGGTGCCCACCAGCATGTTGGCCACCAGCTTGGCGGTTATGGGGGTGCGTGCCTTGGTGCGGCGGTCCTGCCGGGCATAGCCGAAATAGGGCAGCACTGCCGTGACCCGGGCGGCGGATGACCGGCGCAGGGCATCGGCCATGATGAGCAGTTCCATCAGGTTGTCGTTGGCCGGGTTCGAGGTCGACTGGATGATATACATGTCCTCGCCGCGCACGTTCTCGAAAACCTCGACAAAGATTTCGCCGTCGTTGAACCGTTCGACCCGCGCATCGACCAGACCCACGTTCATACCGCGATGCAGGGACATCCTCCGGGCGATGGCTTTTGCCAGTGGCATGTTTGAGTTTCCGGCAATCAGCTTCGGCTCGGACGTATGGGGCATGCGGTCTCCGGGGAGGGGATTGTGACAGATTCGCGACGTTGACACCGCTTATCACGGCCTTACCGTGCCGCAAAGCTGCCGTACCCCCCAAGGAGATCCAAATGCCCAGCATCGACTATTTTTTCGCGACCCTGTCACCCTATTGCTATCTGGCGGGGGATCGGCTGGAGAAGATCGCCGCCAAGCATGACGCCCAGATCAACTACAAACCTTTCGACCTGATCGCGGCCTTCGGCCGGACCGGCGGGACGCCTCCGAAGGACAGGCATCCGAGCCGGCAGGAATACCGCGCGCAGGAGCTGACCCGTCAGGCGAAGAAGCTGGACATGCCCTTCAACCTGAAACCGGCCCACTGGCCGACCAATGGTGCCCCCTCGGCCTATGCCTTCATCGCCGCGCAGAACGCCGGTGATGGCGATCTGGGTCAGCTGGCCCGCGCGATTTTCCGCAGCGTCTGGGCAGAGGAGAAAGACATTGCCGAGGATGACGTCGTGCGCGATTGCCTGAAAGAGGCGGGCTTTGACCCGGCGCTTGCCGACAGTGGGCTGCTGGAGGGTGCCGAGACATATGCCGCCAATCTGGAAGAAGCGGTAGAGCGCGGCGTGTTCGGTGCGCCGTTCTATATCGTCGGCGAACAAAGGTTCTGGGGGCAGGACCGGCTGGAGGATCTGGATCTGCATCTCGCGGGAAAGCTTTGATCCCCCATACCCATACCCGCCGGTTCGGAGAAGGCCCGCGGCAGGCACTGGCGATCCATTGTTCGCTCGCCCATTCGGGCGCCTGGCGCGGGGTGGGGGAGGCGCTGTACGACAGCGCCACCCTGCTGGCCTACGATCTGCCGATGCATGGCCGTTCCGGCGGCTGGAACGGCGAGGGGAACATACACGACATCGCGACCGATATGGCCCGGGCCCTGCTGAGCGCGCCGATGGACCTGATCGGCCATTCCTTCGGCGCGACGGTGGCCCTGCGCCTTGCCATCGAAAACCCCGAATTGGTGCGCAGCGTCACAATGATAGAACCCGTCTATTTCGCCGCCGTGCTGGAGGACGAACCGGACCGCGTTCAGAAATACTATGAATACACCGCGCGTTTCGACAAGGCGCTGGCAGCGGGCGATCCGATGGAAGCCACACGCATGTTCAACCGCGGCTGGGGGGACGGCACCAAATGGGACCTGATCCCGCAGGCCACGCGGGACTACATGGCCGAAAGGATTCATTTCGTCCCGGCGAGCACGCCGTTTCTGGGCGAGGATTCCGCCGGTCTGCTGAAACCCGGCATGTTCGAGCGTGCCTCCATGCCCGCCCTGCTGCTCGAAGGGGACGCGTCACCCGACATGAGCTACGCCATCAACAAGTCCCTCGAACGCCGCTTGCCCGATGCGCGCCGCGAACGCATCGCCGGGGCCGGGCATATGGCGCCGCTGACCCACCCGCGCGAAGTCGCGCAGGCGATCCGGGGCCTATTCGAAGTGTCCTAGGAAGCTGTCGATCGCATCGCGTGACAGCGACCAATCACAGACCAGCCGGGCGCCCAGCATCGCGTCTTCGTCATTGCCTTCCAGTTTCGCATCCCACAGGTAATAGCGCGCGCCCGCTTCGTGCAGCTTGCGATGCACCCGGCGCGGGAAGCGCGCGAAGACCATGTTGGCTTGCGGCTCGTGCAGGAACTTGGCGCCCGCCACGCGCAGGCCTTGGGCCAGATAGGCCGCGTTGTCATTGGCCGCCCGGGCATTGTCGATCCACAGATCGCCCTGAAGATAGCCGGCCATCTGGGCAGAGAGGAAACGATGCTTGGAAAACAGATGCGCGCCCCGCTTGCGTCGCAACTCGAACTCCCACGCCTTGGAGGGATCGAAGAAGATCACCGCCTCCACCCCCATGCAGCCGTTCTTTGTGCCGCCGAAACTGACGACATCGACACCGGCTTTCCATGTCATTTCCGCTGGTGAACAGTTCAGCGCCACCATGGCATTGGCGAACCGCGCGCCGTCCAGATGAACGGGGAGGTCGTAATCCTTTGCCACCGCCGTCAGCGCGCGCAGGTTTTCCAGTGAATGAACCGACCCGCGTTCGGTGACCTGCGTGATGGAGACGGGGCCGCGCTGTGCGGAATGCACATCGCCCGGATCATGGGGCGCGATGGCGGCGCGCAGTGCTTCGGGCGTCATCACGTCATCCGTAGGGATCACCTTCAGCTTGGCGCCGCCCGCGAAAAACTCCGGCGCATTGCATTCGTCTTCGTGGATATGCGCCACTTCGGAGCAGAAGATCGTTTGCCAGGGCTGGCAATAGGTCGCCAGCGCCAGCGCGTTGGCCGCCGTGCCGGTGGCCACCAGGTAAACAGCAGCCTCCGGTGCCTCGAAAGCGGTGCGGATCGCGTCACGCACCTCGTCCATGATCGGGTCCTTGCCGTAGGGTATGGCGTAGCCGTCGTTCGCGCGAACCACCCGGTCGAGGATCTGCGGATGAACAGGCCCGGCGTTGTCGGAGGCAAAAAACATCAGGACGGCTCCTCGATCAGATGGTCTTCCCATTCTTCGAATGGGGTGTCGAATTCGGACACGGTCGAATGCTGCACGGAAATGCCCGCCTCGTGCACGCTGTCGGCGCGGCCGGAAATCAGCGGGTGCCAGTCATAAAGGGGGCGGCCTTCCCACAGCAAGCGATAGGCGCAGGTGCGGGGCATCCAATAGGCGTGTTCATCAAGGTTATCGGGGCGCAGCACGATACAGTCCGGGACGAACTGGTGACGATTTTCGTAATGGGCGCAGCGGCAGGTGGCATCGTCCAGCAGGCGGCAGGCAACGCTGGTTAGGGCGACCTCTCCGCTGTCCTCGTCCTCCAGCTTGTTCAGGCAGCATTTGCCGCAGCCATCGCAAAGCGCCTCCCACTCCCGCGCGGTCATCTTGTTCAGGGGCGTGGTTTCCCAGTACCGGGGGCGCAGACCCTTGCGGGGGATCGGATCGCTCATCGGGCCGCCACTATGCGCCGGGCCTCGGCGCTGTCGGCATCCATCTGGGCGATCAAGGCATCGAGACTGTCGAACTTCTCTTCCGGGCGGAGGTGCTCGACCAGCGCCACCGACAGATGCGCGCCGTAAAGATCCCCGGTGAAATCGAAGAGAAAGGTTTCGATGTTGGGCCGGTTCTCTCCGAACATCGGGCGCACGCCAAGGCTGGCGACCCCGGTGTAGCTTCCCGCATGCGGCCCCTCCAAGACGTCGACCAGCACGGCATAGACGCCAAAGGCCGGCGGGTGCAGTCCCTCGATCGACATGTTGGCGGTGGGGTATCCCAGTTCGCGGCCCCGTTGTTCGCCGCCGATCACGGGTCCTTCGATCCGGTGCCAATGGTCCAGCATGGCGGCGGCATCGCGCGGGCGGCCTTCGCTCAGTGCCTTGCGGATGGCGGTGGAGGAAACCGTTTGCGTATCCCGCGCCATGAGCGGTGCGATGGTGACGCCAAAGCCGAAATCCGCACCGAACCGCACAAGGTCATCCGCAGTGCCGCTGCGCCCCTTGCCGAAGCAGAAATCCGCGCCCACAACCACATGGCGCAGACCAAGGCCCCGATGCAGAACGTCGCGCGCGAAGGCTTCGGGGCTCAGCGAGGCCAGCGCCTTGTTGAAGGGCAGTTCGTAAAGTCGTGAGACACCGAGTTTTTCCAGCCGGTGGGCGCGTGCCTCCGGGCCCATCAGGCGAAAGGGCGGGGCGTCGGGGGCGAAATATTCCCTTGGATGCGGCTCGAAGGTGACAACGCCCAGTGGCGCATCCGGGCAGGCGCTGCGCGCGATGTCTATGACCGAACGGTGGCCCGTGTGCACGCCGTCGAAATTGCCGATCGCGGCGCTGGCACCCCGATCCTGCGGTTCGACATATCTGTAATCTCGCACGATACGCATGGGATGTGCGTAGCCCCGGCAACCGGCGAGGGCAAGAGCGGGCGGCGGCCCGGCGGGCCGTGCCGGCCCGGCTTCAGTCGAACTTGCGTGAGGGGGCCAGAACGGTGGCTTCGCCCACCAGCACCTTCTTGCCGTCGACGGTGCACTGGCAGTCCATCTTCACCCGGCGCTTGCCGAATTCGATATCCGTCACGGTTACTTCCGCGCGCACCATGTCGCCGGGGCGCACGGGCCCCAGAAACTTGAGCGACTGGCCAAGGTAGACCGTACCATGGCCCGGAAGCTGCTCGCCGATCACGGCAGAGACGAGTCCGGCGGTCAGCATGCCATGTGCGATGCGCCCTTCGAAGATCGTGTCGCGGGCGTAGTCGTCATCCAGATGCACCGGGTTGCGGTCGGTCGAGACGGCGGCGAACATCTCGATATCCTCGTCGGTCACCACCTTCTGCAGATATCGCGTCATCCCGATTTCGATGTCTTCGATACAGATCGTTCCGCGCGGCAGGTTATCCAACATGATTCGCCCTCAAACAATAAAATGGCGTCCCGTATCCCGGGATGGCAACTTTATTGCTTTGCAACTGCAGAAAATCAAGTCTTAATCACCCTAGCGGAGGTGTCCTATGGTATAGGTCGGCGCGGCTTGGTGCTCCTCCAAATAGGCGCGGAGGGCCGCCGGGTCGGGTGTACCACGGGTTTTTGTCTCCGCCGCCGCCAGCCCGCCGGAGATGAAGAGCGAATCGATATCCTCCCCCGCGGCACCGGCCACATCTGTCAGGATCCCGTCCCCCACGGCGAGGATGCGGCTGTCAGGGATATCAACGCCAAGTGCCGCCAGCCTGCGCCGGGCCAGATCGTAGATGGGCGGGTGCGGCTTACCGAAATAGAGGCTTTCGCCGCCCATCTCGGTATAAAGAGCGGCCAGCGCGCCGGCGCACCATTCACGTTCCTCGCCCCGGTCCACCACGATATCGGGGTTGGCGCAAAGCAGCTTGAGCCCGCGCTGCTTTGCCAGCAGGAACTCGGGCCGCATGACCGAAGGATCGGCCTTCGGATCCGCGGGGCCGGTGCAGACGATGCCTTCGGCCTCGTCCAGCGGAACGCGCTCGACCTCTACCGGATTTTCAAGAATTTCGAGCGGCTGAAAGAACCGGTCGTCGCGGCCGTCTCCGATATACCAGACCTTTTTGCCCACCGCGCCCTGGAACATGGCAGAGCGCGCCGAATCGCCCGAGGTGGCGATACTGTCCCACGCGTCTTCGGGCACGCCGAAATGACCCAGCTGTCGCGTCACTCCGGCGCGCGGGCGCGGCGAATTGGTGACCAGAACCACCTTGCCGCCCCGCGACCGATAGGCCTGCAGTGCAGAGACGGCATCGGGCAGGGCGCGCACACCGTCATGCACGCAGCCCCAGAGATCGACGAACATCGCGTCGTATTGATCGGATACTTCGTCCAGCCGGTCGATGATCTGTGTCATGCGCTCTCCTTTTCGTTGGGGGACGCATAGGCCATCCCCGCGCGAGAGGGAACAGGGCCGCTAATCCCGGTTACCGGGAATCGGGCGGTTACGGGTCCAGTCGAAGCTGCCTGCATCACGCTCTTCCACCGCGCGTTTCCACCCTTCAGACTCCGCACGCGCCTTGAAGTTCAGCCCCTCGGGCGAATGGCGCGTAATGCCATCGAACACGGTTGCAAGTCTTTGGGTCTGGTTGATCGTGGCCTCGATGGTCTGGTTGATGACCATCTTCTGCATGGCAAGCTGGTTGATCGGCACGCTTGCCATCCGGCCCGCCAATGCTTCCACTTCGGCATCGAGATCGGCGGCGGGCACGGATTTCAGCACCAGCCCCATTTCGGCGGCTTCGACGCCGGTGATCTTGTCACCCGTCAGCAGCATCCGCTTGGCCTTTTCCAGACCCAGCCGATAGGTCCACATCGCCGTCGTCGGGCACCCCCAGACGCGCGTGGGCATGTACCCGATACGTGCATCATCCGCCATGATCACAAGATCGCAGCAGAGCGCGATATCGCTGCCGCCCGCCACCGCATGGCCATGGACCTTGCAGACGACCGGTTTGTGGGCCCGGAACAGCGACATGAAATGCTGCGTGTTCGCCCACATGAACTGGTAGTCCTGCATCGGGTCCCATGGCATCGACTGGGTCATCGCGTTGGTGGGGTCGGCGGCGTAGTGGGCCAGATCGTAGCCCGCGCAGAAGGCTTCGCCCGCGCCGGACAGGATCATCACGTGAACCTCCGGGTCGGCGTCCGCCTCGGCCACGGCGGCAGCCAGTTCGCCCGGCAGGTCGTCATTGATGGCGTTTAGCACCTCGGGCCGGTTCAGCGTGATCCGCGCGATACGTCCCGTGGTTTCGTAAAGGATTGTCGACATGAAAAAGGCTCCCCGGCGTCTGCGGGGAGCCTATGCACCGTTCTGCGATTCGTCCAAGGACGGGCGGCGCTTACAGCTTGAGGTTGGGGATGATCTGCTTCTTGCGGCTCATGATCCCGGGCAGGACGACCGTGTCACCCTCCACCCGTGCCTCAAAGCTGCGCTCGGCGATCCGGCGGACCGTATCGTTGGGCACCAGCAGCGTCGCCTCTTCCTTCAGGATGTCCACGACGAAAAGCAGCACCTCTGCCGCGCCGTCTTCTTCGGCCACCTTCGGCATGGCCTGCATCAGCGCATCCTTGCGCTCCAGCAGCGGCTGGGGGGAGGTCGTCTCCAGCACGGAAACGCGCAGTGCCGTCCCGTCGAGATCGAATTCCTTGCTGTCCATCCGCAGCAGCTCGGCCTCGGAAAAGGCGGACACATCCGATTTCGCGGCGAACATCTCGTCCGCGTAGCTGTCGATGTCCACACCGAGGTCCTGCGCCAGCGCCTCCGCGATCGCGCGGTCTTCCTGCGTGGTGGTGGGGCTGCGGAACGCGAGCGTGTCCGACAGGATGCACGACAGCGCTGCACCCTTGACCCCGCGGGGGGCCTGCGCCCAGTCCTTGCCGATCATCTTGTACATGATGGTGGCGGTGCAGGCGAGCGGCTGGATGTTGATCTCGATCGGGCCGCGGGTTTCCAGACCGGCCACCAACCGGTGATGATCGATGATGCCGGTGATGTCCGCATCGTTGATATTGCCCGGCAGTTCGGCAGGGTTGTTGGTGTCCACGATGACGACGGGCGTATCCGCCGCGAGGTCGGTCAGGATCTCGGGCTTGTCCAGAGCCCAGTGGTCCAGCACGAAGAGCGCTTCGGTATTGGGTTCACCGAGCAACATGGGTTTTGCATCCACGCCTTTGATCTCATTGAGATACCAAGCCCAGACGATCGGGCTGCCGGTGCTGTCTGTGTCGGGCGCCTTATGGCCGAATACGAGCGTTGTCATGCGGTGTTCCTAAAGAAGGGTTGTTCGGTTTCGCGGCCTTATAGTCACGCTGATCTGCCTTGTCACCCGATTGCCGCGCCCCGCCGCCAAAGCCCCTGCGACGTATTCACCACGGGGCGCGAATAGGGCAGTCTGCGGCCATGTCAGCCCCACGTGAAACCGATCTTTATCCCCCGGTGAAGGCCTTTCTGGAGGATCAGGGCTATGTGGTGAAATCCGAAGTGGGCCCCGCCGATGTCATGGCCCTGCGCGGGGCGGAGCCGCCGGTGATCGTCGAGTTGAAGACCGGGTTTTCGCTGACGCTGTTTCACCAATGCCTCGCCCGCCTCGCGGTGGCGGAAGACGTCTACATGGCCGTGCCCCGGCAAACGGGCAAACGGTTCCTGAAGGCGTTGAAGGACAACACCGCGCTGGCAAGGCGGTTGGGGCTGGGCCTGATCACCGTGCGCCTGTCCGACGGTCTGGTCGAGGTGCATTGCGACCCCGGCCCCTATGCGCCGCGCAAGTCCGCGCGCAAGTCGGGGCGGCTCCTGCGGGAGTTTGCCCGCCGGCAGGGGGATCCCAACGACGGGGGCCAGACC